>QCAB01000003.1 GCA_003282105.1 SAR86 cluster bacterium AG-339-G14 | reverse complement strand
AAAAATTCACCCAGAAACCAATCAAAAATGTTTGTTTGTGAATCCTGTTTATACATCTCATGTTCATGGAATGGATGAAGAAGAATCTTTTTTATTATTATTGAAATTGTATGATCACATGACCCAAGAGCGATTTATATACCGTCATAAATGGTCAGAAAATATGCTGCTGATGTGGGACAATCGAACTGTTATGCATATGGCAGATGGTGGGTACGATGGATATGACCGATTATTGCATCGGATCACGATTGCAAATTAATTTTATTCAGCAGTAACTAATCCTTGAAGCTTATTGTTTTTTCTCCAGCTGCCTAGGAGCTCAAAATACTCTAAAGCGCCACCCCCATAAGAATTGTTTTGAGGATTTGTATTCGGTTTTCCTTCGTTATTGTAATAACCTGGTGTACAAGCTTCTTGAAAACTTTCCATATTTCTTGCTTTCGAGATTATTGTTTCATTCCATTCTTTTTCAGCATTATCAGAAGCTTCAACAAAATTTAATTTTTTATTATCTAAATATTTTAAAATATAAGCCACGTGAGAGCTTTGCTCATCTAACGAGTGAGTAAAATTAGCTGTAAATGGGCCTTGTCCTGGACCGTAAAAAAAACAATTTGGGAATCCTTTGGAATGAATTCCATGAAAAGTAGAAAGACCATTTTTCCACTTTTCGCTTAGAGTTATTCCATCAACTCCAGTTATTTGATAACCACATCTTCTTGAATAATCCGTCCCAACTTCAAAACCCGAAGCAAAAATTATGCAATCAACTTCGTATACTTTTTCATCATGAACAATTCCTTTAGCGTTAATCTCTTTTACACCTTTGCCGTCGGTATCAACTAACTCAACGTTATCATTATTGAAGGATTGTAAGTATTCATCATGAAAACATGGTCTTTTACACAACTGCCTGTAATAAGGCTTTAAAGACTCAGCTGTTTGAGGGTCGTTAACAATTTCTTCCGCTCTTTTTCTAACTTTTTCCATTTTTTGGAAATCTATCATTTCTACTTTCTGACTGATGTCTTTTCTACTGATGAATTTCATGAATTCATTTCTGATGTAAGTTTTCAAGCCAAGTTTATAAAAATCACTATAAAAAGGAGCCGAAATAACCCAAGAAAATATTTTTAACTTACTTGGACCATTATTCATTAGGCCTCCAAGAATAGTTCTGAATATTTCAGTCCAGCCATCATTCACCAAATCTCTATTTGAAAAAGATCCTGTTAAAAATCCTTCAAAATTTTCTCTACGATCATTTTGCCAACCTTTTTTTTGTGACTTAAACCATTCTTCGTCAGTGTTTGAGTTGTTTCGCTCGTCTATAGAAGAGGGCGTTCTTTGAAAAACGTAAAGTTTTTCTGCACTCGCTGCTAAATGTGGCACGCATTGAACGGCAGTAGCTCCAGTACCAATGATTGCTACTTTTTTATCCTTAAGATTTTCTAAATTTCCGTTTGAATCACCACCAGTATAATCGTAATCCCACCTACTCGTATGAAATGTATGGCCTTGGTAATCGTTTATCCCATTTATCGCAGGAAGTTTTGGTTTATTTAAAAAGCCATTAGCATGAATCACAAACTTAGCTTTAATTGAATCTTGTCGATTAGTTTTAATACACCAAAGTTTTTCATCAGATAACCACTTAACTTCATTTACTTCAGTCTGAAATAGCGCGTTCTCTTTTAGAGAGAACTTTTCAGAAATTACATTGAAGTAATCCAATGTTTCAGGCGCATTGGTATATTTTCTTTTCGGAATAAAATTAGTTTCTTCTAGTAAGGGGAAATAAATATAAGATTCAATATCGCAGGAAGCACCAGGATATCTATTCCAATACCATGTGCCACCAAAGTCTCCACCTTTTTCAATAATTTTAAAATCATTTATGCCTTGTTCTCTAAGTCTCGCTCCACTTAAAACTCCTCCGAAGCCGCCACCAATTACAATCGTGTGATAGGTGTTTGTATTGGGTTCTCTGGAAATACTTTCTGTAACGTAAGGATCTTCAACAAAATAAGAAAAGTCGCCTTTGACTTCAACGTACTGATCATTACCATCGGCTCTAACTCTTTTGTCTCTTTCTTGCAGATACTTTTCTCTTAATATCTCAGGGTCGAAGGATAAATTTTCTTTTTCTTCATTAATCATTTGAAAATTGTAAAAAAAATACAGATATAAGCAACAGAAATCTCGAGAATATTAGTACAATACAAATCTAATTTTGGGGCTATAGCTCAGTTGGGAGAGCGCTTGCATGGCATGCAAGAGGTCGTCGGTTCAAGCCCGACTAGCTCCACCATTACAGGGCAATAAATATAAGCGTTGATAAAGAGAAGGGGGAGATATGAATAACTTATCAATTTTAAAAATTACATTAAGGATATTCGGTGTAGCATTCATTTTAATAATGCCGATGATGAAATTGGATCCACTTGGAGGATGGGCTTGGAGTCCAGGACAATGGGAATATGAAATGATGATTCAAGGGGTGTATATGACCCTTGGTATTATGATGCTAATCGCTGCAAATGATCCTTTAAAAAATCCTTTATTTGTTTGGTTTGTAGTTTGGAGTAGTTTGGTACATGGTGGGATTATGTCCTATCAGGCGATAATCGATACCCATGAAATGGGACACTTTCTTGGCGATATCCCAGCTTTATTTATTCTTGCGATAATTGCTGGCTATAATTTAAGAAAATTACAAACGAGTTCATAAATACAATGAATAAAAAACTTTTTAGAAATGGTCCATATGCAGATTTTTTTTCACATGGTGTGCAAACAGGAAATATTCTTACTTTGGCAGGTCAATTGGGGGACGATTTAGAAGGTAATGTTCCAAATGATCTGCAAGGTCAGATGGAAAATTGCTACAAAAATATCGAGACCATCTTAAATGAATTTAATGCAACATTAGACAATATTATTGACGAAACCTGGTTTGTAACAAACATAGAAGAATGCATGACTAATGTCGGAGAAATTTTTGATTCAAGGGAGAAAATTTATGGCTGCAAACCAGAGGTCTCCCAAACTTTAATTGGAGTTTCTGCTTTAGTGGACCCTAAGTATAAAATTGAAATTAAGTGTATTGCATACTTAGAGAAAGTTTAAGTGAATAGCAAATTAAAAAACTTACCTTTAAATCAGGTTACATACACTTGGTGGTTTGGAATTATTCTTTTTTCTTTGATATGGCCTATGTTTGTTGGCCCTTATATAGCTTTGACCAATCCATCTTTTTTTGGAGGATCTGAAGTTACGAATTTAACTTTAAGCTCGGCTTTATATGTCGCAAGAAATCTAGCTGTGGGGCTTGCCTTTCTTTTAGCTATTTATTTAAGAAATGCATCGATGCTATTTATTTTAATTCTAATTAGATTTTTGACTGATCTAATCGATGCACCTGCATTTTTTTCTTTTCGTGATCCTGATTTGCTCGGCTTAATTATTATTTTTAGTCTTTGTTGCTACTTGCCTGCATTATTTGGGTTAAGCTTTCTTTGGAAACACATAAAAAATAAATCATAAATAATATAGAACACTTTTAAAATATGGATTTTATAACCTCTATTTATTCATCGCTTACAACCACTCTTTTTTTTGGTTACGTTATTGGAAGTCTTTTTATCATTACTCCCTTATACCTTTACACTAGGTTTTACGAATGGTTCACGAATAAGACCTCGTATTTCAATAAAAAAGGAAATTTATTTGAAAGGCTTATCTGGATTCTGTTTGCTATTTATTTCGTTGGCTTCTTCTTATATTCAATTTTTTACGTCTTTATTGTCAGATAAGAGATTTCAAAGAAAAATAAATTTTGAAACAAAAACTAGAGTCAAAAACCAAGCGCCCAAACTAATTTTATTAATTTCGCCATATCCTATTTTTAATACGATATAACAAAGAAATCCCAGAGCTATACCGTCTGCTATAGAAAAAGTTAAGGGAATCATAATGATGATAATCAGCGCAGGCAGTAACTCCACCATACTTGACCAGTTTAGTTTCTCCATCCCACTCAGCATCAAAATTGCCACATAAAGTAAAGCCCCCGCAGTAGCGCAAGCTGGGACTATAAGAGCGATAGGCGATAAGAAGATAGATAGTAAAAAGAAAAATCCGATAAATACCGCCGTAAGACCTGTTCGGCCACCTGCCTCGACTCCTGCTGAGCTTTCAACGTAACTTGTTACAGGAGAGCAACCAAAGAAAGCCCCCATAAAACTCATGCTGCTATCAGCTTTGAGAGCCTTATCAAGATTTTCTGCATTTCCTGATTCGTCAACTAAATTTGCTTGATTAGCTACCCCAAGCAAAGTTCCAGTGGTATCAAATAAATTAACGAAAAGAAATGACATTACGATTGTAATCATGGATACATCTAGAGCTCCATAGATATCAAGTTTTAATAGAACTGGGTCGATCGAGGGAGGCAAGGAAACAATACCATTAAACTCAACTATGTTGATTAACAAAGAAATCAACGTCACTGCAAGGACACCTATCAAAATAGATCCTGGAATTTTTCTTACCGCAAGAACTGAGATAATAAGAAATCCAAAAGCAGCTAACAACGTTTCAATGTTCGCGAGATTTCCAAGTTTCAAGAAAGTCGCCTCGTTACTAATTATAAGGCCACCACTTTTCAGTCCAATGAACCCGATAAACAATCCAACTCCTGCGCCCATTGCAATTCTTAGATTTAACGGAATGCTATCAATCATCCAACCTCTCAATTTAGTAACACTTATCAAGAAAAATAAAACGCCAGCTAAAAAAACAGATCCTAGGGCTATCTCCCAAGAATAGCCCATTTCTCCAACTACTGTGAAAGTAAAGAAGGCATTCAAACCCATGCCTGGCGCTAAACCTATTGGCCAATTCGCAACCAAACCCATCAAAATACAAGCTAAGGCAGCTGCTAAGCAAGTTCCTACGAATACTGCTCCTTGATCCATGCCAGCTAGTGACATAATTTGAGGATTGACAAAAATTATATAAGCCATTGTCACAAAAGTTGTGAATCCGGCTAATAATTCTTTTTGGATATTAGTTTCAAATTCTTTAATTTTAAAAAAACTTTCTAAAATTGCTTTCATAAATCTTATTTAATGTTTTCATCTTAGTATACACATACACTAAGTTGTAAAAATCATAAAGGTTTGCATCTTTTGTTTTAACTTTGAACACTTGAAAACTTAATTTGTGACAAAGTAGGGCAAATTATAAGATTTTAGTAACAATATTTTTAATTAATGCTACTTTTTCAATATTAGATAATTAAATATGGAAAACACTAAATTTATCAAACGCTTTTTTATATCTTTTTTAATTATTACTTCCAGTAATTTTGCTGTTTCCCAAAGTGGGGGTTTTTTAGAGGAAGTAATAGTTACTGCAGAAAAAAGATTCGAAGGTCTTCAAGACGTATCTCAAGCCGTCACAGCTATAACCGGTGATGAAATAGAAGCTAAAAATATTACTTCTATGGTGGACTTAAGTGCTATTGTGCCAGGAGTTACCGTTGCAAAAAACGAGGGTTATAAAACTGTAATATCAATAAGAGGAGTAGGTAATGAAACCAACCAAAACGCTATTGCGGCTCCTTCAGTTGCGTTCCACTTAGATGGAATTTTTATAGCCTCACCATTCGCCCTTCAAACTGATTTCATCGACATAGACAGGATTGAAGTTATCAGGGGTCCTCAAGGAACGCTTTTTGGACAAAACTCAACTGGTGGAGCAATCAATGTGGTGAGTTCGATTCCCTCTTTAACAGAATCATTTAGCGCTGCTGAATTCACTGTGGGAAATTATGGACTAAGAAAAGGGAAATTTATTTCGAGTATTCCAGTTTCTGATTCTGTTTCTACTAGAATTTCTTTAACTTCAACCACAAGAGATGGGTTTTCTACAAATATTACTAATGGACAAGATCTTGATGATGCAGAGAATTTTGGAATAAGAAATGATTGGTTTGTTGATCTTAGTGGTGATTCTACTTTTAGATTTTTCGCTCAATATTTTGACGTCAACAGAAATGGTTCGGCTATGAAAGGTATTGATGATACTACCGCGGGTATTAGGTATCTCTCACAAGATACTATGTCAACTCAATCGTTAAGCTCATTTATTTCAGCAGGTATTTTTGAGACAGATCTCGATTTTGCTAATTTAAAGATTCTTTTCAGCTATCAACGAGATGAAATATCAGTTGATAGAGACAACGATAGACATAACTTCGGAGTAACTGCGTCTTCTATACCTGGAGTTTCAAGCTATACAAAAGCCGAATTTAGACCAGAGACCTCGAAAGTAGATACCAATACGGTCGAGTTTAATTTGGTTTCAAACGAACCTTTGATGGACGGAAAATTAGATTGGACCGTTGGAATGTTTTATTTAGATCACGAGATAGAAAATCACATAAGAGAATATTTAGATGGTGCTAATGGCGGAACTGTTGACGCATCCTTTTATTATGTTTGCGGGGAGCCTTTTGCATTGCCCGCACCAAACTGTTACGAAGTTGGCGGTTCTGTAATTCCCTACGATGCTGAATTTGGATTCGTTTCTGATGCATTCCCTGTAAGGAGATCTTTATCTGCATTTGGAGAAACTACTTACAGTTTTAATGATGATGCAAGATTAATTACTGGATTGAGATTCACTAGAGATAATTTTGCAACTGACGTTTCAAACTTTTTTGGATTTCAAATTTTTGACCTTGACGAAACAGCTAATGAGAATACCGGAAGAATTACTTTTGAGTATGACGTACAAGATGAAATCATGGTTTATCTATCACAAACTAGAGGGTTCAAACCAGGTGGATCAAATCTAACTTTTGGTTTTAAAACTCGCGCGGAATTAGACGCTGCTTTTAGACAAACTTCTCAGTTAGCTCCTACACTTGTCGAAAGGACTTTCTTATCAGAAATTGTTGATTCAACTGAGATTGGTTTGAAAGCTGACTTTTTGGATGGAAAAGCTAGAGCAAACTTAGCTTTGTTTAGTTACACTTATGAAAATCTTCAATTACAAGGAACAGATCCAGATGTATTCAGGGGCGGAGTAGTTAATATTCCTGAATCTGAAGTCGAAGGGATAGAGTTAGAATTCACTGCTCTTTTAACTGATTCTCTAACTCTCGATGCTAATTTGGGGTATTTAGACACCGAAATTACATCGTCTTTTGTATATTTAGATAACGTTCTTGCTCAACAACACTATTTTGGTGCTGAGCTAGCTAGATACGATCTTAAACAGGACCTTAAAGGAAATGAATTAGCAAAAGCGCCTGATTTAAACATTGATGTAAGTTTAAACTATGCTACTACTTTACCTAACGGAAATGGCCTTACCTCGGTTTTACAGTTTGTAAAACGTGGTGAATTTTTCCAAAGAGTTGCTAATAGGCCAGCTCAGGATGCTATTCCAGCCTACGAAATTGTTAATTTAAGTATAGGGCTTGAATTTTCAGATAACTCTAGCGTAGATTTCATATTCACTAATCTTACCGATGAAGACGGAATTAACTCAAGTATGACTGACGTATTTGGGGTTGCTGGAACAGGTATAGAATACATACCGCCAAGACAAATGATGACACGTTACAGTATAGATTTCTGATCTATACTGTTTTCGAGTATTTTTGATTGCAAAATATTTTGTATCAAGGTAAAACCTTAGCTCATGGAAAAATATTTCATCGGAGCAAATCAGCTATTAGAAGACTCTTTTAATCTAGCTTGGAAAATTTATGAAAGTGGCTATAAACCGAATTATATTGTAGGAGTATGGAGGGGAGGCGCGCCGGTGGGAATTGCTGTTCAAGAATTTCTAAAAGTCTTAAAAATAGATTCCGATCACATTGCTATCAGAACCTCTTATTACAGCGGTATAAACAAAAGAAAAAAGAAAGTTAGAGTTTATGGATTAAATTATGTTACGAAAAAATTCGAATCGGATGATAAATTATTAATTGTTGATGATGTTCATGACACAGGAAATTCAATCAAACAGATAATTTTAGATATCAACAAAACTTGTAAAAAGAATACTCCTGAAATAAAAGTAGCAACGCCTTATTTTAAGCCTGATAAAAATGAAACTGACTTAAAACCAGATTTTTACATTCATAAAACCAATAAATGGCTTATTTTCCCTCATGAATTGCAAGGACTTGAATTCAAAGAAATTTTGGAAAACAAACCACAATTAAAAGATTTATCTTCAAAAATTAAGTCGCTGATTAAATGAAAGAGTTAATAAATTCGATTAGAATTTTTTTAATTTATCGTTTCTATAATATAGGGGTAATCTTAGAACGTATCTCAAACAAAGGTTTCGCGTTAGATATTTTTTCCTCTTCTTTTCAAAACAATCCATACAAGACATATTCTAGGATGAGATCAATAAATCCCATCTATCACTCAAAACCTACTTTCCTGAGATGGGTCACTAAAATGGAACTTGTTCAGGAAATGATAAGAGATGATCGATTCAGTGTAGATGATAGAAAATTTCCAATAGCAAAATTAAGAAGAAACGAGTTGAGAAGAGATGGTAGAGAAATTATGTTAGACCAATTTGAAAACCCAAGCATTTTAAAGCTTGATCCGCCAGATCATTCAAGGATAAGAAAACTTGTTTCTTATGGATTTACCAATAGATACATAAAATCTTTAGAAACTGAAATTAACGACACCATTAATCAATGTTTAGATAAAACTCATAACTTAGAAAGTTTTGATTTAATGAATGTATTAGCGAAGCCTCTGCCAGCAATTGTTATTGCCAAAATGATGGGCCTCCCTGATTCAGATCTTAATCAGTTTCAAACTTGGTCTGAAAATCTTTTAAAAGAAGTTGGTGGGATTGGTTCTTCGGTAAAAAAAAGAAGGCTAGCAAGAGATGCTTATGAGGATTTAATTCGATATTTTGAAAAAATAATTATAGAACGCAAAGATAATCCTGGAGATGATTTTATTGGAAAATTAATACTCGCAGAAGAAGAAGGTGATAAGTTAAATGTAAAGGAAATGTATGGTACTTGTTTGCTCTTATTAATAGCTGGACATGAAACAACCACTAGATTGGTAGGCAATGGACTGTTTGCTCTACTAAACCATCCTGATCAATTTGAATGTTTAAAAGATGATCATTCCAAAATACCTAATGCTATAGAAGAAATGCTTAGATATGAGCCGCCTGTGCACGCTACTGTTAGATTTGCCAATGAAAATATGACTTATAGAAACAGAGATTATAAAAGGGGCACGCCTTTTGCTATAAGTATTGCTGGAGCAAATAGAGATCCTGAAGCCAATCAGGATCCGGACTCTTTTAATATCCTTAGAGAAAATATTAAGCACGTTTCATTTGGCTATGGACCGCACATGTGTATTGGTGCAAATTTAGCAAGAATCGAAACAAGACTTGTGTTTGAAAGATTATTAGAAAGGTTCCCTAATATGAAGCTTGGAGATAAAAACCCTGATTGGCAAAAGAATTTCATATTTAGAGGGTTTGAAAACTTAGAACTTAAAGTTTAAAAAGATGTTGAAACTTTTCTTAGGGATATTCGGAGGGATCTTTACGATAATCTCCATTTTAGTAAGTATTTTCGTTCCTGTAAGTTTTCTGAAACCTAATTCTACTTTTTTTGATTTTGTCTTAACTCTGTTTTTTGCTTATTTTACATATCTATGTATCAGGGTGTTAAAGACTACTGATAGAACAAAACCATTTCCTGGAATGATTTTTCATTATGATTCACAAAAATATTATTTTTCAAAACGATGGTTTGCTTCAATTGGAACTTTATTTTTTGGTTTATCTACATTATTCAAAGTTCAAAGTTTTATCGTTTTATGAGTAGTTTTTTAATTTTCATATCCTTTTGGGTAATGTGGAGCTTGATAAGCTATTTCATAATTCAAGTGTATTCAGAATCTAGAATTAATATCGTAGACAGAAATTTTTATTATGAAATCATAGGATCGATTGGATTCGGATTGTTAGTAAATTCTATTCTTTTGTTTTATATTAAAATCTTATTATGAGATATCTAATGATTGGCCTTTTTACTTTTATTCTTGTAGGTTCTTTATACATTTATTACTCTGCTCAACATGAGATGCTTGAAGCTGTTGGTTTAGAATTTGGTGGTCACGATCATTAACCATTATGAATGAATCAAAAATTTTAAACGAAGTAATAATAGTAAATTCTTCTTTAGGTAATTTAATAAACTTAAATGCAAATGAAATATTTTCAGAATTTAAAGAATTAGTTTCTTCAACTAGTGCAGAGATAATTGATGAATTTAATTTTCATCAAAAAACTATTAACGCAAAGTATTTTATTGGAAAGGGAAAGCTAGAAGAAATCAAAAATTCTTTAATCCAACATAATTGTTCTTTGGTAATCTTCAATCATGACTTATCGCCTTCTCAAGAACGCAACATTGAAGGCTTTCTTAATTCAAGGGTATTGGATAGAACGGGTTTAATTTTAGATATTTTTGCACGTAGAGCTTCTAGCCATATAGGGAAAATGCAAGTTGAATTAGCACAATTGTCCCACCTTTCAACGAGATTGGTTAGAGGTTGGAGTCATTTGGAAAGACAAAAAGGGGGGATTGGACTTAGAGGACCTGGAGAAACACAGTTAGAAACAGACCGTCGACTTGTTTCAAATCGAATAAAAAGTATAAAAAAAAGATTAATAAAAAGTCATCAACAAAAAAACTTGAATAGATACTCTAGGAAAAAGGGCAGAAACCATATCGTTGGAATTGTAGGTTACACAAATGCTGGGAAAACCACACTTTTTAACCAATTGACTGGCTCTAATGAATTTGAGGCAGATAAGATGTTTGCAACATTAGATACCGTTACAAGAAAAAATCTTACTCCTGGATCTGAATCCATTATTTATATTGATACGGTGGGTTTTATTTCTGATTTACCGACTTCTTTGATTGAATCCTTTAAAGCTACGCTAGACGATTTAAAATCTGCAGATCTTTTACTTCATGTGGTTGATGTAAATGACAGAGCTTTTGAAAATAAGATTTTTGAAGTAAACAAAACTTTAGTTGATATAGGAGCTGAAAATATTCCTCAAATATTTGTTAAAAACAAAGTTGACTTGGTAGAAAAAATAGATTTCGAAATTAACAATGTAGTGAATTCAGTGAATGTGTCCGCTAAGGAGGGCATTGGCATCGAATTATTAAAAGACCTAGTTTCTAGTCATGCAAATAGAGGATTATTTAAAGGAAAACTTTTCATCGACTTTAAAAATCCAAACATAAGGGCCAAATGCTTTAAAACTGCAAAAATTATCAAAGAAATTTCTACAAATAGTGGTTGGGAGATCGAATTAATTATAGGTAATTATGATCTCAAGAAACTATTAATAAGTGATGGTATAAAAATCATTAATTCTGAAGAATATTTTCAGGAAAAATTATAAAATTTAATAATGGCTTCTTTAAAACATTTAAATTCTGATTGTTCCATAGATGAAATTTTGTCTTTATTAGAAAGTGATGCAGGACTAATTATCGATAATTTAATGGCTTCTGAAGAAATTGATAAACTTAATTCTGAGTTAAGTCCATATCTAGAGACCGATTCTTATGGAAGAGACGATTTTACTGGGTTTAAGACCAAAAGAATTGGCGCATTAATTGCAAGATCAGATTCTTGTAGAAAATTAGCTTTGAATGAAAAAATTAACAGAGTCTCAAAAGAGTATTTAGATCCATATGGAGATGGTTACCAACTTCATTTTACTTCTGCTGTTTGTATTGGCCCAGGCGAATCAAAGCAAATTTTACATCGAGACAGAGGAATATGGGGAGGCTATTTGCCCAGAAAAGTAGAGCCTCTCATGAGCACCATTTGGGCTGTCACAGACTTTACAAAAGAAAATGGTGCTACTCAAATAGTTCCTGGCTCACATAAATGGGATAAAGACCGATTGCCTAGTGAAGATGAGATAGCTTATGCCGAAATGACTGCTGGATCTGTTTTACTTTACACTGGGACTGTCCTACATGGAGGTGGAGAAAATACTACCTCTAGTGAAGCTAGAACGGGAGTATTTTTGCACTATGCCCTAAATTGGCTTAGACAAGAAGAAAATCAATATCTGTCATGTCCGCCAGAGATTGCTAAAGATTTGTCTCCAGAAATAAGGTCTCTTATTGGCTATTCAAAAGGAGGTTATGTATTAGGTTTTTATTCAGATCCTAACGATAAAAGTGCCGTTTATGAATCTGTTTCTCCTGAAAATATGTTTAAGGCCGAAGTAGATGACAACTTTAGTTTACTACCAAATCCCGAAGAGTTAGTTTCTAAATCGAATAAATAAATTCATGTTTATCGAATTATTTGTAACAGCTTCTATTTCTCTCTTGTTGGCATTAATTTCTTTTTTGGTTCATGGAAGTATGACTTCTTATAATTTAGCCGTTAGAACATTATCATTTTTAGTAGTTGTCTCTACTTTATGGTGGACTTTTGGGTTAAGTATTGTTTTTGAAGGGAATTCAGTAATGTTGAAATTCTAGAATGTATTTTATTAATTGGATTGTTTTATCGGTTGTTTACTATTTTGCTCTAAGATTTTATTTAAGTTCTAAGTATTACAAAGGCAGTAGAAGTAACATTCAAGAGGTTCTTTTAGCAGTTGTATTTGGTTCCATTTCCTCAACATTTATTATTTACGGATTTAATGTTTAATTGAAATGCTCAAAGAATTTCTCAGTAACTCGGTTTATCCGGTTTTCTTTACTGGAGCAGGTATCAGTACCAATTCAGGTATACCAGATTTTCGAGGTCCCAAAGGGTTTTGGAAAAATAATACGCCAATTTATTTTCAGGATTTTATCGATTCAAAGAGTTCTAGAATAAAGTATTGGGAACAAAGCATAAATTTTAAAAGTAATTTTGGTTCCTTTAAGCCAAACGAAGGGCATTTCGCAATCAGTAAAATCATACAAACAAAAGGTCAAGGCCATTGCATTACACAAAACGTTGATAATTTACATCAAGATGGGGGGTTGGCAGATGAAAATGTAACGGAAATTCATGGTAATGCAACTTATGCTGTATGTCTTGAATGCAAAGATAAATCTCAATTAGAAGAAATTCATCAAAATTTTAAAAAAAATTCTGAACCGCCTTTATGTAAAAAATGTGGGGGTTTTATAAAAACAGCTACAATTTCTTTCGGTCAGCCAATGCCTTTGATTGAGATGCAAAGGGCTCAAGAGGAAGCTTTTAAAGCCGATCTCTTTATTGTCGTTGGTTCTTCGCTTGTGGTTTATCCAGCAGCCTCATTACCTTTAATTGCTAAGGAAAATGGAGCTAAGTTTGTCATTATAAATAATGAGGAAACTGATTTTGATAATCTAGCAGATTTAGTAATAAATGACGATATTTCAAAAGTGTTTAAGGAAGCGCTAATTTGAGAAGGATTTAAATCTTTGGCTTCTTTTAAAAGAAATTAACTAAAAGACGTAAAAAGACTGTGTAATTCTTCTTTTTGGTTCATACTAAATTGTTTCAAAACGTCTATTAAAGGTATTGTAAGGTAAAAAGAATAAGATCAGACATATCTAATTCTAGCTTAAAGTTATAAAACACTAATTAGAATCTTAACTGAAATCTTTTAGCATTTTCCGAAGCTCAAGTTGATGTTGTTCCTCTTGACCAATTAAGTTCCTTGTATATTCTTCGAGATAAATTGATGATCCTTCAACAATTGTTAAAAGCTCTTTATACAAATCTAAGGCCGCCATTTCATGTTCCAAACTTTCTTCGAGAATTCCTTTGATACTATGATCATTCGTCTCTAAAATATTGGAAATTTTTTGGCTCGGATGACCATCCAAACCAGTCAAAAACTCACCAGCAGTTTGTGCATGCGTTAGGGATTCGGAGGCTTGTTCTTGAAGAAATTGAACAATCGGTATTCTATGAGGTCCTACCACCATTAAAGAAGAGTGGGTATATCTAACTACTCCAGCAAGTTCAAATTCCATAATCTGATTTAATACGTCACAGACTTTTTCTTTATTTAATTCTTTCAATTCCATAAATAACCTATTAAAGCAATTTTAAATCATTTTTCACAAAAATCTTTTGATGAGAATTAAGAAAACAATGATTCTCATTTACAAAAAACCTCTAAATTGAAATAATTGTTTTAGTAATCTTTTAGGAGAGATATATGAGTACAGAAATTTTCTTGCCGATGTTTTATATGTTGATTTTAACTTCAGCTGTTTTTTTATTTAATACCATCATTAGATTTAAAGACGTTTTAATTGATAAAGGGCATAGAGGCTCAGAGTTGTATGGATTATCTCTTCCCTCGTCAGCAAGCAATATAACTAAGCAGGGAGACCGAAATTTGGTCAACCTTTTTGAATTCCCGATATTTTTTTACATAATTTGTGTTTTGATTTATGTAACTGGAAAAGTTGATGATTATTTTGTTCTGTTGGCTTACTGGTTTCTAGGCTTTAGAGTTTTGCATAGTTTTTATCATATCTTTATTAATGGGTTCTTAGGTGCATTACCCATAAGAGCTTTATTTTTTGTTCCCAGTTGGGCAGTAGTGGTTTGGATGTGGTTTAGATTTATTCAAATGATTTGATCCCTCGAAAAACAAAATAAAGAGGATACGCAAGTATCACCATTTGAAAGTAGGATAAAAGAGAGTTCATACTTATATTTATTAAATAAGGAATTTGAGTGGCTCCTTCAGATATTAAAAAGGCCGAAATAATGCTTAATACTAAAAAATAAGGCACTAAAAGTATAAACCAGTAAAAAAGCACGAGATATATAAACTTAATTTGGTTACTCTTTGTAACGTTCCATGATCTATCAAGCGCCTTAGTTATAGAGGTGTTTTCGATGATCAAGTAGAAGGGCGCCAAGATTAATCTTGAAGCTAGATAAATTCCCGGTATCACGAAAAGAATGAGCCCAACTAAAGTGATCAAACTTAAAACTAGGGTCAGTAAAAATGCTTTAAAGAAAAGCTGAAAAGAAATTAAGTAGTAACCAATGGTTTCCTTAAGATTTTCTGATTTTAAGTCATTTACTAAAAGAATAGATAAAACCAAAATAAATGGATTCAAGAACATATTTGTAAAAATGAAAAAAATTGCTCCCCAAGAGAAAAAATTTTCATTATTTAACAAAACCTCACCAGTTGCAGTGCAAAGTCCAATCAGAATAAATACTGGAAAAGTTTTTAAGGTAAAAGAAACGAACGTGTTTGCGTAAAATTTAAAACCCTCAGAAACAAAAGAAAATGGCATAATGTATATTTTATAACCTAAGTGAAAAATTATGATAGAAATTTGGTCAAAACCTCAATGTCCCTTTTGCGATAAAGCTGAAAATCTTTGCATACAAAAAGATCTAGAGTATAAAAAATACATGCTAGACATCGATTTCACTAGAGATGAATTCATGCAAAAATTTCCTACCGCAAGAACATTCCCTCAAATTTTAGTTGATGGAGATTTAGTTGGTGGTTATACAGAGTTTGCTGCAACCTTTTAAAAGACTCATTGTAAGTTTACTTTTACACCGATAGAAAAATTGCTGAGAGTGTTTGAAAGGTTGATTCCGAATCCATAATCTACTCGATCGGCTTTATATATTAATTCTGCTGTAACTTGAAACAAGTCCTGAAAAGAATCTTCTATATCTATTTGGAAACTTCCTAAGTTTTTATCAATATAAGAGTTTCTGTGACCTAAGGAATTTGTAAGATTTAAATTTAAAGAAGAAGTAAAAAATAAATTTGGAGAATTAAATATATTTTCTTTATAGGAATAAGCTGAAAAACCTATTCCAAGGAAAATTTTATCAATTGATTCATAAGATATGTTTAAACCATTAGGGTGATTATTTTCCGAAAAGCCAGGTGCATCCAGATTGTTTACTGAAAAGCTAAAAACTGATTTATAACTCCATCCATTATCTTCATCTTCTCTAAAATTAGATTTTCTTGAATAATCGAATGTGAATGATGTTAAAGATAAATCATAACTATTAACTAAATAGATATTATTAAACCCAGAAGTGGTTATGTTTTGAAATTTTCTTGATCTAATTTCCTCTATATCAGCATTTGTGTGAATCAAATTGATTGCAAAATCATTGAATTTTTCAAAAAAATATTTTCCAAAAAAAGAAATATTATCACTTTCAAATGCTACTAGACCGCTCGAGTCCGTTTGATCAATATTAATTCCTAGTAAAAAGGGATTAATTCCAAAGGATAAAAACATACTTTTAGAATTTGCTTCATTCATATTTGATTGGTTTATATTTTTATATGAAATATTGCTTGAGAAACTATCCGTGTTAACTTTTTCTAAATTATTTTTTAAAAAAATAAAGTTAGTTAGTTCAGCGCCTATTGAATGATTTAAATTTGGAGCAAAGTAACTAAGACCATTATTCAAATTATTAAGATTTTTGCTTAAATTAATTTCATCCAATAAACTTTGGATGTTATTTTTCAAAGACAAATTACTACTTTCGATACTGGAAATATTATTTAACTGTTTGGCTACTTCTATATTGGCAGGACCATCGGCTAAAGTTAAATAATTAGGATTTGAATAAGTAAAACTTTTTTTATCAGTAGATAATTCGGCGGCAAGATAGCCAGCAATTCTATTAGTGTCATTAAAAATTAGATTATTAAAAGTTCCGATAATGTTTGAAGATTGCAAAAAATCAACTTTAAGTCCTTTTTTAAAAAAGTTAGAGCCATCTTGAAGAGGCTTAATTGTCAGAGTTCCAGATAAAGAAATTTGTCCGTCTACAATTAACAAATCAGAAGAACCTAATGGGGTATGTTCGATAATCAATTCTGAATTTACGTCAAAAGTAGTGTTTCCATTAATTTTTAAAGTTCCAATACTATTGCCTGGATTTATTTTTGAACTATTTAATTTAAGCTCTTTAGTATTAATTTGTCCTATTCCAGAAAGAACGCTTTGATTGTTTAAAATTACTTCTCCGGTTAAATTAGAAATAGTTCCATCGCCAATAGTCGATAAACCCGTCGTTGGGGAAGACCCAAAATTTATTACTAGTTCACTAGAATTAGAATTTAGATTTCCTGATAGTGTTAGATTATTATTTAGAATTAATTTTCCATTACTTGAAAGAAACACGTTGTCTGCAATTGATATGGAGTCAAGAGTTACAGTATCCGAAATATTTGCGTTGTAGTATTTTTTACTTGTCTTATGATAACTTGAATAACACTCGTAACCGCTGCACAAAGAACTTGAAGAATTAGAGGCGCCCGTTGAAAAAGGGAGTTTAATAAAACCCAATTGATTTAATGAGTAGGAACCATCTCCACTAGAGCTTACAACTTGTAAGGGTAAATTTGTATTGATCCAGTCAAGTAAATCGTAATAGGAGCTATAAAAAGCATTACTGTCGTATATTCCGTGGTTTGGGCCGGGTGTATTCCCGCAACAAGCTGCTCCAAGCAATACATATTCAATGGTTGAATTGGATTCATCAATTAAAAATATTGGACCACCGCTATCTCCTCTACCGACAAATCCCTCGTTAGGTAAAAAATCGCTGGAATCTTCTTTATCAAATTTTATACTTAAAGAGTTTATAGATTCACCGGTATCTATAAAAACGCCTGAAATTTTATTCTCAGCTGATCTTCTTTTGTAATCGGGCAAATTTTCATCAGCAGGGTTGTCATAATCGTATCCACTGCTTCCATAACCAATTATTCCATAACCAACTATTGCAACTTTATCTCCCACTTTCGGAGTCGAATTTGGTAAAGATGGAAAAGAATCCAAATATATCGGTGTATCCAATGACATAATAGTTAAGTCGTAAGCTGAACCGCCTCTACCTCCATTTTCAAAATATTTTTCATTGATAATATTACTTCCAGCAGTAACAGCTTTATCCGGTCTAATCGTTGCGAGATTTCCATATAAAGATTGAGAAGCATCTCTTAAATCATTGCCGAGCATAAATACAGAATTATATGTAGTCCCATTTGTAGATGTCTCAGGTATGCAGTGAGCTGCAGAAATAACGGTTCTGGGATTTATTAATGTAGCACTACATGATGATATGGCATTCTCGCCATAATAAATAACATTAAGACCTACATATGGGAATTCATTGTCAGAATTAAATGTAGTTTTAACATCTCCCATGGAATCATTGAAAATTATTGCTAGAGAAAAATTACAATTTAAAATAGCAAAAAGGATAACAATTTTATTCGTTATCTTTTTCATACAATTTTAAGAAGAAAGCATTGTCTTGAGCAGATTCTTCAAGTGCATTTAGCCTTCCACTCTTTCCAGCATGGCCTCCAATAAGATTCATCTTCATGATTATAGGGTTTTCTGATGTGTTGTTCTCTCTTAACTTAAGGACATACTTAGCCGGCTCATAATATTGGACTTGAGAATCAAATAAACTACTTGTTACAAAAACAGTGGGGTAATTTTGCTTCTTGATATTGTCGTATGGCGAGTAAGATTTTATATAGTCGTATTCTTCCTTATTTTTTGGATTTCCCCATTCTTTGTATTCAAAAGTAGTCAATGGAATTGATTCATCAGACATTGTGGTCAATACGTCAACGAAGGGAACAGCAGAGATTATTCCTTTATATAATTCTGGCTCATAATTAATTATAGCCCCCATGAGTAATCCTCCAGCACTGCCGCCTAAAGCAAAAATATTTTTTGGATCCCCAATGCCTTTTTGAATTAATTCTTTTGTGGAATCAATAAAATCATAAAAAGTATTTTTTTTCTTGAACATTTTCCCATCCTCATACCACTGACGGCCCATTTCTGACCCTCCTCTAATATGTGAAATACAAAAAATAAATCCTCTGTTTAGCAGAGGTAGCATAGTTTTTCTAAAACTTGCGTCAATAATGCTTCCATATGAGCCATAACCGTACATTAGGATAGGAGCTTTTTTTAAATCTATACCTTTTTTATAAACTAGTGAATTAGGAACTTTTGTTCCATCTCTAGAAATAATCTTTTTTCTTTTTATTTCAAAGAGATTTTCATCAAAATTTAAAACTTCTGATCGCCAAACTTCTTTTTTTTTAGAGGTTATTAGATTCAGAGAAAATACCGAACTTGGTTTTCTTAGGCTTGTATAACCGTACAAAAATTCTTCAGAATCATATTTTGGGTTTGCTGAGATATAACAACTGTATGCTTCATCCGGAAAATCCATTAGATCTTGAGATAAATCCTCAGTATTAAGTTTAAGAATTTTAGGCAATCCATCTTCTCTAATATCTAAAAAGATCAAACCTGGAAAACAAACAAAATCTTGCATTAATATTTGATCATTATGCTCAAGTACTTCTTTCCAAACAGAATAATTACCAAAATCTTCTTTTTTGAAACTTAAAAGACAAAAATTGATGCGACCGTCTTTATTGGATAAAGCATAGAAAGATTCAGGTGTGTCTTCTACATAATACAAATGCTTGTCAGATCTTTCTAGAATACATTCAGGTTCCTCCAGAATATTTTTAAGATCAATTAACCTTATTTCATTAGACTCGGTCTTGCTTGAATTGATATAAATATAACGGTCGGTACGAGATTTAGAAATCGATAAATTGTATTGATCATCTAATTCCTCATAAATAAGTAAATCGTCCTCTTGGGACTCGCCAAGTTTGTGACGAAAAACTTTATTGGAAATAAGAGTTTTAGGATCTTTTAGAGTGTAATAAATGTACTCGTTACTGCCCCAGGATATATTGCCAGAAGTATTGTGTAATTCATCGATTAAGTAACTATCAGACTTTAGGTCTTTAAATTTAATCGTATATTCTCGCCTTCCGTTTTTATCTTCGCCATATGCAATTATGTTGTTGTTTGGAGAGGGCGAAACTCCGGAAATTTGATAGAAATCTAAATTTCTTCCTAATTCATTAACATTCAATATTTCTTCAACAATAGTTTCTTTTTCACGAAAATAAACAGGATATTGTTCGTCTGACTTTATTTTTGAAAAATAATAAAAATCATTTTTTTTTATTTTTAGGGAAATTTCTTCATTGGGTATTGAATCTATTAATTCATTATAAATTTCTTTCCTAAAATCAATCCCACTTGAAAACCATTCTTCACAGTATTTATTTTCATCTTCAAGATAACTCAATATTTCTTTATTTTTTCTAGTATCGTCTCTCAACCAATAATAATTATCGGTTCTTCGATCCTTATGAGCTTCAAGAATTTTAGGGATTTTCTTTGGTTTTGGTGCTGACATTTTTAAATAATAACTTAATTATTGCAAAAACATTTTATTCAAATATATTAACTATCAAATACATCTAAGCACTTTCTATATAACTATAAATGCCTAAAAAGTTAACCTGTTTTTTAATAACAATTTTTTTTATTGTAGATCTTCATAGTATAACTATAGATGGTGAATTGACTGAACCTGAATGGCAAAAAGCTAAATCTTTAACCGACTTCCTCACCATTTTCCCTGATACATTAGCACCTCCAAAATATAAAACAGAGGTTAAATATTTTGCAGATGAAAAAGGTATATATTTTGCTTTTATAAATTATCAGCCTAAGGAAAAACAGACTTTCCAGAAACATCCTAGAGATTCTTTTTATGCAAATGCCGATAGAAATTATGTAATTATAGATTTCAACAACAATGCTAACATCGGTTACGAATTTACGGTAACGCTTGGTGATTCAATAAGAGATGCAATTTTTGTAGATGAAAATGATTTTTCTGATCAGTGGGATGCTATTTGGTATGCAAAAACTAAAAGTTACGATGAATATTGGATATCTGAATTTTTAATTCCTTGGGATGTTGCTCCTATTATTAATGTAGAAGGTCCTTATCGCGACATTAGTGTGTCCTTGGCTAGATGGGCTTTTAGTGAAAATGAAGTTTATAACTCACCAGGCTTAAGCTTTTATAAATCACCGTTCTTATCAAAATTTAAGAAGTTACAAGTTAAAAATCTAAATATGCAAAAAACACGAATAGATTTTTTCCCTTATGCAAGTTTTACTAATAATTTCATTCAAGACAATAGGCAATTAAATATCGGAGGAGAGATATTTTGGGATATTAATCAAAATTCAAAATTAGACTTCACTCTTAATCCAGATTTTGGTCAAGTCGAGAGTGATGATGTAATTGTAAACTTTTCAGCGATTGAGACTTATTATCCAGATAAAAGACCCTTTTTTACTGAAAACCAGAAGTTTTTTGACGTTACTGGATGGAATCTTAGATTCATCAATACTAGAAGAATTGGCGCTATACCAGATAAATGTTCCGATTCTGACAGGAGTCATTTGGGAGAGTGTAAAGATAGTTTAATTGATACTACTGATATCAACTTTGCGCTTCGTTATACCCAAAGAGACGAGACAAATGAATTTGGAGTTTTTAGTGCTTTCGAAGACGACTCTATATTTTCTGAAGGTAGAGATTTTTTAGCATTTAGATATAGATCAACTAGAGATTTTTTAAATACAAAAATTGGTTATTTATTTACTTCTGTCGATAGACCTTCTATCGATAGAACAGCCGAAACTCACACTTTAGATTACGATCTTAAACCTTCTAGCTCCTCTCGTGTTTACGGTTGGATAAGTCAAGTTAACACAGAAGAACTGGGCGATAAAAAAACAGGTTATGGGTTTAGGTCTTTGGTGACAAATCGTTTTTCAGACAAACTGTTTGGATTACTTGTTTTTAATTACCTCGATGAAAATTTCAATATAAATGATATGGGTTATGTAGAACAATATGGGAATAGTTTTATTGGGACTTATCTCCAATATAGTAATCCTAATAAAAATGAGGCTTCTGTTATTTCTCAACAGAATTATGCTTTAAGAATGGGATATGACAGGTCTTATCAAGGATTCGGAGGAGGTATAGGAGCGACTCTGGAATACGAATTAAGTTTTAAAAATAGCTCAAGACTTGAAATAGAATGTAATTGTACTTTATCTAGAGGTAAGGATTACGTCGAGACTAGAAATTATGTAGATTCGCCTTACTTAGAATCTTTAGGGAATCATGAACTCATAATTGAATACTCCACCCCAAGAACAAATATGTTTCAACATAGATTTAAATTAGGATATGAGACAAGTGGTTATGAAACTTCTGATAACAATAGCGACCTTAGATCTGAGGGGCATACAATTGGATACGGAATTTTGATGAAAATCTCTGAAAATTTAAAAATATTTTTAAGTCCAATAGAATATCAGCGTCAATCAAACTGGAGTATTTGGAAGAAAGAAAATCTCTTCGCATATTATGATAAGGAAATGATCAGTTCAGGTTTAAATATGGATTGGTTTATTGGTGATCGCCAAGAGATAAGAGTAAAAGGTAAGATCTACGGTATCAAAGGGAAAAGACCTAGGCCATACAGAGTAAATAATTTCGGCTATTTAGGATCCTCAGAAGATGAGTTAAATTCACTTGAGTTATCTGAGACAGCATTTCAGGTTAGATATAAATATCAATTTGCTCCCTTATCAGATCTATACATCGTCTACACCAGAGGTGGGAAATATTCGAATACACAAGCTAGTCAATTTGAAAAAATATACTCTGGAGCCTGGTCAAATCAGAATTTAGATAAATTTATCATTAAATTGAGATATAAACTGTAGCTCGGACAAATATAAGATTTGTATAATACTGATCCACAAGTAGAATAATATTTCTAAAAAAAATATTTATCATGGAATTTATTCTGACTTATTTAAATACTTTGATAGCTTCTTTAGCAGCACTTGCAGGTATTGTTTCAATCTATTACTTAATAAGAGAAATGCAAGAACAAAACAAAGTTGCCAGAGCCAATGCCAGACAAAATGTTTCAGACAGTCACCAGGAGATTGCTTTGAAAGGAATGACTCCGAGAATGGTAAAAATTAAAATCAAGCTTAGAAATAATGAAGAACTTACACCAGAAGAAGATGCAGCGTATCTCACTTATTTCAGCATTATGCTGAGATCAAGAGAAAATCAGCATTATCAATATTCTATCGGAATGATTGATGCAGGAGAGTGGGATAATTATTTGAAATCCTTCAAAACCTTATTTAAGTCTGAGTATCATCTAAAACTTTGGAGTTTTATGAAGGAAACCTTTAACGAAGATTTTGTTAAAATTGTGGATGGAATTATAAATGAGAATAATTGAAGCAGAACAAGCTAAATACTTAATCAAATCACTTCAGCATCATCCAAGTCCCTATATTATTTTTGATAAATCGAATGGGGTTGAGTGGCTTAATAAATCTGCACAATACATATTTAGCCTTGAAAACGACGAATCTATTTCAATTGGGAACATCAGTAGCATTAATAAGAATTCTGTTAATAACGAGATTGCTAGCTCATTTGATACAGACATAGAGATTAAACTAAGAAATATAGAGTTTTATTTGAGAACTAGAATTCATGAGATTCCTTTTGATACAAATTCATCTTTTTTTCTCATTGAAGCTCTTGCTAATTCAGAAGCTGCTTTAGATGCACTAAAAGATACAATAAGCTGTCTAGAAAACGATCGCATTAGCATGGCGTTTCAAAAACAAGTAGATATAGAAACAGGAAAAATTGTTGGGGTTGAGTCTCTTTTAAGGTTATTAGATGAAAAGGGGAATATTATTTCAAATGATAAATTAATACCTCTTGTTGAAGGAGAGCATTTGTTTTCTTTGGTCGTCCTAGCTTCTTTAAAAAAACTTAAAGAGTTCTTTAGTTTTGCTAATAAAAATAATGTGAAAGGTTTTACAACTTATTTGAATGTCTCCGCATACACAGTAATGCAAGATAATTTTACGAAATTGATTCTAAATTTTGTGAAAGAAAATGGATTGGAAGAAAATCAACTTGGTCTCGAAATAACAGAAACAGCTGAATTAGAAGATAGAAATAAAGCTGCATTTGCTTTTGAAACGTTAAAAGAAAGCGGGGTTCCTCTGGCTTTAGATGATTTTGGAGCTGGATATTCTTCTCTTAGTTATCTAAGAGATTTACCAATAAGTCTAATCAAACTAGATAAAAACTTTGCTAATACGATTGATTTATCAGATACAAAAGAACTCGTTAAATTTGTTGTAAATATTTCAAATAATTTGAAACTAGATATGTTGGTTGAAGGCATAGAAACTTTGGAACAAAAGAATGAATTTATGAATTTAGGTTGCAAAAGAGGTCAAGGATATTTTTTTCACAGACCAGAATTTTTAGAAGACTTTATTGAAAATTATGGTGAATAATTTATCGAAACCATCCAAAGGAGCAGAAAAAATTCTGTTGGCACAGATAAAACAAGAATTTTCAGCTCCAGCAGAAGCCATTGAACATTACATCGAAGTTGTTGAACAGTTTGCAAAAGAAAATCATTTAAATGTTGCTTCTGAGATAAGTCAAATAAAAGACGCAGAGAAGAAGCTTCTGAGTCAATATGAAGACGCTTTCAATGAAAATACTTCACTAAATAGCGAAAAAAAATCTTCAGAAGAATATTCTGTATTGCGTCATAATCTTAGAACACCATTGAACGCTATAATAGGATATAGCGAAATTCTCATGGAAGACTTTGAGAATGATTTGTCTGACGAAGTAATTAAAGATCTTGAATCAATTTTAAATCTTTCCAGAGACATTGAAAAAGCAATTGAAAGATTTGTTGATTTTATCAGAGGCGAGCTTTCTGAAACAGATACAAGTGATTCAGATCAAGGGCAAATAGAAAATGCTGAATCTCTTTTTAAGTCTTTGGGTGATATCGATTATAGTTTAGAAATCGAAGAGCATCTTCAAAATTCTGACGTTCTCATTGTAGATGACAACGTTACTAATTGTGAAGTTCTGGCACGAAGACTAAGTCAAAATGGCTTGAGTTGTAGAATGGCTTATGATGGAACTACTGCTATTGAAGAAGTTGAAAAGAAGACACCGGATCTCATTTTATTAGATGTAATGCTGCCAGATATAAATGGCTTAGAGTTGTTAAAAAAATTTAGAAAAAAAAATAAAATTGATTCATTGCCGATAATTATGGTTTCAGCCTTCAATGATGTTGATAGCGTTGCCAAATGTATAAAACTAGGAGCATCGGATTATTTGCCAAAACCATTGAACGGTACAATCTTAATGGCAAAATCCATTGCGAGTTTGGAGGCAAAATATTTTCGTTCGAGGGAGCAAGAGCTCCTAAAAGAATTACACGTTCGAGCAACAACCTGTCCTTTGACCGGAATTTCCAACAGAAAAGTAGTGTTTGATAAAATTGATAAGGCTTTTAGAAAAACTAAGAAGAAAGATGATTACGTTTTTAATATTCTTTCAATGGATATAGATTTTTTTAAATCGATCAACGATACTTATGGACATCCTGGAGGAGACGAGGTTTTGATAGCAATAGCAAATAAATTGAATAGTTCTTTTAAACCTAATCTTGTAGGTAGAGTTGGAGGAGAAGAATTTATTGCGGTTATAGATAAACTTGAAAATCATTCTGTCATTGATTTTTGTGAAAATATAAGAAAAGAAATAGTTGATTTATCGATAAAATTTCAAGATCATAATATAAAGGTTACCATGAGTGGAGGTCTTGCTTCTTCTGCTGAAATTGACAATTTGGAAGATTTGATTAATTTAGCTGATGAAAGACTTTATAAGGCTAAAGAAGGGGGGCGTAATCAAATTATTTTCAATAAATAGGAGATTGAAATGAAAAAAATACTTTACGTCGAAGATAATGAGATGAATCGTGATATGTTAGGACGAAGGCTTAAAAGACGTGATTATGAGGTAATTTTCGCTTTTGATGGTCAAGAGGGTTTAGACAAAATGAAATCTGAATCTCCCGATGTAGTTCTTATGGATATGGGTTTGCCTGTAATGGATGGTTGGGAAGCAACTACTAAAGCTAAGGCTGATCCTGAAATTTCTGAAATTCCCATAATTGCCCTAACAGCTCACGCTATGGAAACAGACAAACAAAAGGCTCTTGATTGTGGAGCTGATGATTTTGATACGAAGCCAGTAGATTTTAAAAGGCTTTTAGAAAAAATCGAATCTAATATAAATTAATCATTTAGGACTTTAGAGATTAAATTAGGCAATTGGTTTATAGATACTTCATCTTTTTTCAATAATCCTTCAACATTAGCGTTTAATAAATCTTCTTGAACTTCATTTAACTCTTTGCCTGAGTAGACTATAACATTGGGTTTAGATTTAAATTCCATCGTTACAAATTTTTCTAAAAATTCAAAGCCATCCATTCTAGGCATTTCTAAATCAAGAACTATTAAAACAGGATCATTGGATAGTTGTTTTAATCCTTCGTTTCCATCTTTTGCCGTTATGGCTGTAAAACCATTATCTTCTAGTGCACGAGATAAAATGTCTCTAGTATTTTCATCATCGTCAATTATTAAAATAGTATTGTTCTTTGATTCTTTTGAGACGAATTTTTTTACTACATCTAAAAATTTATTTCTTTCGATAGGCTTTGTTAAATAATCGTCAGCTCCAAGGGAAAAAGCCAATGATTCTTGAGACATCTGAGATACCATAATTACTGGTATGTCTTTAATAGAATCATCTGATTTACATTCTTTAAGGATGGACCAACCATCTCTTCCAGGCATGAGAACATCTAGTAGAATCAGTTTTGGCTTTGTTTCACGAATCATGTTTAACCCTTGTTCACCATTTGTAGCTCCCAATAAGGTTAATCCTGCTTTTTTAATTGTTCTTTTTACAAGATCATGCATAGCAATATCATCGTCAATAAGAACACACAGATTTTCACCTGCTAAAGCACTTACTTCTTCATTTTCTATATCTTCAGCTTCCTCGCAGGTTCTAGGTATATAAATTGTAAAAATAGATCCTTTCCCTTTTTCTGATGAGACCGTAACTCCACCACCCATGAGCTCAGCAAATCTCTTCGAAATTGGGAGACCAAGTCCTGTACCTCCATGAGTCGCAGATGTAGACCTTTCCGCCTGTTCATATTCTTCAAATACCTTGGATACGCCTTCTTGACTCATTCCTTCACCATCGTCTGTGACCTTGAACTCAATCATTTCAACACCGTCTTTATCTAAAGTGTTTACATTAAGAGTTACCAATCCGCTTTTGGTAAATTTAAAAGCATTGCTTAAAAAATTGGTTACACATTGTCTTAATTTTGTTTCATCTTGAGTCATTGAACCTATCGCTTCCTGAACTTCAATTTTGAATCCATTATCATTTTTAGCTGCTAGGGGAGCGTTGATGTCTCTTAAAGTTTCAACTACTTTCTCAATTTCGAAACTAGTTAGATACAATTCCATTTTTCCCGATTCAATTTTTGATAAATCAAGAATATTATTAATCAGAGAAAGTAAATGTGTTCCGGATGTTGTTATCTTTTTTAAATCGGGCATTAAATCGTCATAGCCTAAATCTTCACATTCTTCATACAACATTTCCCCATATCCTAAAATAGCATTTAATGGTGTTCTTAATTCATGACTCATGTTTGCAAAGAATTTACTTCTCTGTTCATTTGCTTCTAATGCTTCGTCTCTAGATTCTTCCATTTCTTTTGTTCTTGTGTCGATAAGCACTTGAACCTCTTCTGCCATTCTAGTAAAAGCTACCGTCATTAGTTCTATAGAAGCTTCTTCTCCTTCTTCGTCAGAACTTTCTTTCGCCAAAGACTTCATTTTATTTATGTCATTCAAAATTAGTGTTCTAGAATCGCCTTCCAATTCATCAGCTAAAATAGTCATTTTTTCTATGATTGCTGTGTCTCTCTCTTTTCTTCTATTTGCTTGTTTAGCTCTAATATCTTCCATTTCATTTAAATGGCCTCTGTAAATTTCTAAAGCTTTGGCTAACTCTCCAACCTCATCATCTTCCGATCTAAAGATACCTTTTCTTTGTGGCATTGTTTTAGAAAGATCTCCACTTGTTAAAGCTTGTAACACTTCGATAGCCTTATTAACTGAACCAAATATATTTGCGGAAATCGTCGAAGTTATTGCAATTACAAAAATCATTACCACTATTATTAAAACCAATATGTATGACAAGATAGAATTTTCTTGATCAATACTAGCTTTTTCATTTCTGAAAATAAAAAACTGAGCTTTATCTGAAGATAAATAAGAACTCAAAGGTAAAAGGGTAATAGAAGATCCCAGAGAGGCGTCACGAGCAGAAGTTCTATTCCCAAAATCATTTAAGTTATCGTTGGCTTTATCTACGTGATCTCTAAGATTAGAGATTCCATAATTTGTTGTTTCATAAGACCCTAAGTCAGTTTCGAAACTTGCGTAATCATCTCCTAAGGAGATAACTCCATTTTTTGTTTGCACTGCTGTTACTAGTTCAAATTCATCACCAAAAGTTTCCATGGACTTTCTTATATCAATTCCTAAAACTACTATTGCTTCAGCATCCCTTGAGAAAGCTCTGACAGGGAATGCCATGATTTGATTTAGTGTACTTATTTCGTTACCTGATGTGTCTTCTATAATTTGCAATGATCTTCTAGGTCTAGAAGAAGCATCCGATAGATATTTATTTAAATCATTTAGGTATTCTGGCTCAGCGTTTGGATTACAAGCATCAACCCCAGATAAATCTAGAGCAGAACTGCAATAAAATCTTTTTCCATCAGGATAATAGGCTTTAACAAAACTCAAATTACCTTCATCCAAATCAAATTCGAACATAAGATCTAACAAATATCCTGATTCACCAATATTTTTATCAGAAATGAATTGAATTAGTGGATTGCTGTATTGGTGATCTGGAGAAGAGAGTTCTTCTTCTGGAAAAATTTCAATTTCAGGATCCCAAAAATTTCCCCTTTCGCCTGTTTGAGGTAGCCAAGCGTTAATGGAGTCAAAAGAAGTTTCTAAAGTTTGGAACCAAGCAGATTCATAGGTTGAGACGAGAGATTCGCTTGAAAATGTTCTCTGGATGTTTTCTCTATAGTTGTATAAAAGGATGAGTGATAGGGCAAGTATTACATTACCTATTAAACCAATTAAAATTAATGTGGTTCTTATACGCATGATTGCGTATTGTCTTTATTCGGCTGCGGTCAAGTTAAAATTAATTTTTACTTGAACATCATTGACTTGAACTGGAACGCCATCATAAGTGGAAGGTTCGTAGATCCATTTCCTTATTGATTTCATCGCTGCTCTGTTAAATAAACCTGCTGGTTCACCTTCTAATACGTAAGGATCAATCACTGAGCCATCTTGATCTACATCAAATTCTATTATTACGTATCCTTCTCGTTCGAGACGTAAAGCTTTTCTAGGATAGGTTGCTGGCGTTTGGTAAGACCTTGAAACTTCTATCTCAATAGTTTCTCCATCAACTGTAATGTAACCAGTGTCAGCAAAAAGAATAGAGGGAAGAGCTAGACTCAATGAAACTATCAAAAATTTTAGTTTATACAATCTTCTGTGGAAATTCATTTTTTAAACTCCTTAAAATGAATTATTATAGTGCATAGGGTAATTAATTCCACTTTTATAAAAAAATGTCTTTAATATCGGAACTTCTTTTAAATCAGAGGTATTGGGAAATATTTTCAATTTCAGAAAATTCTTCCATAGAGGATGCCTGTAAAATCTTACATAAAAATAAAATCGGAGCTTTATTAGTTTATTGTGGTAAATCTGATGATCCAAATAATCTTGTTGGGATCATTACAGAAAGAGATGTTATTGAAGATATTTCTATGAAAGGCGCTGCACACCTCCAAAGTCAAATTAAAGACATTATGTCTTCTAAAATAATTAAAGTTTCTCCAGATAACACCACAGATGAAGCAATGGATTTAATGATAGACAATCAAATAAGGCATCTTGCAGTAATGGAGAATGACAAGTTATTAGGTGTTGTTTCTATGAGAGACATCGTAAAAAAGTCTAACTAGTTTTCAAGTGAACGCCTCAGACGCATTAATCAAAACATTGGTAGCCAATGGCTTGGAAGTTATTTTTGCTAATCCTGGCACTTCTGAAATGCATTTAGTTGCTTCAATAGACAATAATCCAGAAATAAGACCAGTATTGGGATTATTCGAAGGAGTTGTTACTGGCGCTGCAGATGGTTATGCAAGAATGGCTGAAAAAAGTGCAGCAAATCTCTTACATCTCGGGCCTGGATTAGGAAACGGTTTCGCTAATATACATAATGCAAAGAAAGCTAGGTCGCCAATGCTTAACATTGTAGGAGATCACGCTACTTATCACCTGAAGCATAATGCTCCATTAACCTCAGATTTAGATAATTTAGCAAAATCTGCGTCAGATTGGGTGGGGCGGGCAACTAGTTCAAACGATCTTTGTGATTTGGGAAACACTGCTTGGCAAAAGGCTAACGCTTTCCCAGGTCAGATAGCTACTCTGATTGTTCCTGCTGATTCAGCATGGGGAAACTTTAAATCAAAAATTCCAGCTCCTTTGGAACAGTTAAATCCTGACCCAATAGATGAGTCCCTTGTGAAAAAATCATGTGAAATCTTGCAAAAAGATAATTCAATGTTGTTTATAGGAGGAAGATTTTTAAATGAAGAATGCGTTACTTTAGCTGCAAAGATTTCAAGTAAAACCGGGTGCAGATTAGTTACAGACACTTTTGTCTCTAGAATTAGAAGGGGAGAGGGCCTTCCAATTATTGAACAAGTACCTTATTTCGCTGAATCTGCAACAGAATTTTTAAAGGATACTTCGGGAATAGTGTTCATTGGGAGTAGACCACCAGTATCCTTTTTTGCATACCCAGACAAAGAAAGTTTTCTTACTCCTATATCTACAGAAATACTTAATTTATCTACTCCTGAACAAGATGGATATAAAGCTTTAAGAGCATTAGTTGATGAATCTGATGGAAAAGAAATAATTGAATCTTTAATTCAATCTAAGATAGAAGACATGCCTACGACAGGGGATTTAAATGTAAATAATTTAGGACTATTGATTGCTAATTTAATGCCAGAAGAATCAATAGTATCTGATGAAGCAGCTACTTCAAGTTTTTTGGTGACGCCGCAGGCTCTTAAAGCTAAACCTCATGATTGGCTTACTCTTACTGGAGGCTCAATTGGACAAGGACTACCTTTGGCAGTTGGAGCAGCAATCGCTAGACCTGATAGACCAGTTATTACTTTACATGGAGACGGCGGGGCTATGTACACAAACCAAGCACTGTGGTCTCAAGCCAGAGAAAATTTGAATATAACAAATATAATCTTTGCAAATAATTCATACGAAATTCTCAAAATAGAGCTTTCAAGAGTTGGGGCAATAAAAACAGGTAAAAGAGCTGATTCCATGCTTTCTTTAGAAAATCCAGAAATTAATTGGGTTGAATTATCAAGATCTATGGGAGTGCCTTGCTATCAGCCGCGTACAGTTGAAGACTTTAGAAAAGTTTTTTCCTCTTCCGTAGACGAACCTGGTCCTTCTACCATTGTAGTAAATTTGTAAGAGATTGAATTCTCGAACAAATAAGATTATTGTTAAATTTTAAAAAAGGAGATTTTATGAAAAGATATATATTAATGAGCATTCTACTTCTTTTTTCTATAAATTCATTTTCGGTTCCCGGAGCTTTTACTACTTTGATGGTAGATGCTAAAGATATAGATAGATATGTAGATGTTTTAAAAAATAGCAATGAAATTTTTGAGGTTATAGGTTCCCAACAAGCTGGAGTTTGCATAACCAGGTCAGGCAATTCATATCCTGGTCAGATGTTTGTTTACAATGCATTCAATTCTTTGGAAGAGGCAATGGCAGTATCAGAATTATACGATCCCTATAAAGCTCCTGTAAGTTTAAACCGTCTGAGAGAAATTAAATATTCTGCAACTTTTAAACCTCTTGTGGAGTTCGAAGCAAGAGACGGATTTCATCAACTTTTTATGCTGAAACTTAATAATCCAATTGCTTTCGCAAGAAAGATGAAAGAATTACAAAATGCAATTAATGATGATGGACATGACATTATGATTGGGGTGTTTGCTACTATTGCAGGTGGTCCAATTGAAACTGGATTAAGTCATTTAAGGATGATTACAGACACAGGTGCAAATATGGGGAAAATTCTCGATAAGTATTTTGATAACGCTTCATGGTCACAAATCTGGTTTGATGCTCAAGAATATGTTGATGAGGACGTAAACGAAACAATAGAGTTTTGTGAAACTATTTATACAAAATAACCGTCAGCATTATTTATTTGAGAGCCTCTAAAAAAAAGAGGCTCTCCTTTCTTAATAAAATATTAAATACTGATATTCAAAGCAAAAATTTTTAACAGAAAATGATTTATAAATTTTGTCTCTTATTTTTTTCGACAGCTATATTTCTTTTTTCTTGTTCAGATAAGACTCTCTCCGAGATTGACTATAAGGATTTGAATATAGTTTCATCTGGTATTGTTAGGACTCCCGACAAAAGGTTTCAAAATTTAGAGGATTATCCATTCAACCCTAATTATTTGTTGATAGACGGGATGAGAATTCATTATCTTGATGAAGGACCAGAAGATGCAGATCCCATTTTCCTTTTACACGGGGAGCCCACTTGGAGTTATCTTTTCAGAAAAATGATTCCAATTCTTGTAGAGAATGGACATAGAGTAATAGTTCCAGATTGCGTAGGATTTGGGAAATCAGATAAATTTTTATCGAAGTATGATTATAGTTACATTCATCATGTTGATGTAATGAAAGAATTAATTGAAACGTTAGATCTGCAAAATGTTACGTTTTTTGGACAAGATTGGGGCGGACTTGTCGGATTGAGAGTAGTTGCAGAATTACCTGAAAGATTTGGAAATATAGTTGTATCAAATACTGGATTTGCAGCTGCTAGCCAACTTCCTGCTTGGTTTATAGAAAATATAATAAAATTTGCAGTTTGGTTGAATGGGTCAATAACATTTGACGAATTGTCTAAAGCCGCAGAAAAAGCTTTGTCCTCAGGCGAACCATCTCCTATGACAGGAGTTTCTATGTTTACTAAATGGATGGCTTATTCATACTATTCAGAAAATATGAACATAGTAGGAATTATAGAAAATTTTGGAGGAATAGATCTTACAGAAGGAGAGGCATATGCGTATGAAGCCCCATATCCAACAGGATTATATAAAGCGGGAGCACATGTGTGGCCGTATTTGATTCCAACTCAGTTACCAGAGAATGAAAGATTATGGAAAGAAGTTTATGAGAAGTGGGATAAACCTTTCTTAGTAGCTTTTGGTGAAAATGAAAGAATGACCTTAAGATTAAAAGATGATTTTATAAATAGAATTCCTAATCCTACTGAAATTACTTTAGGAGGAGCAGGACATTTTGTGCAAGAAGAAGTTGGGCCTGAACTAGCTCAAATAATTAGTGATTTTATAAATGGCAAACCTGTAACTGATTTAATCAGATAGTAATATCTTTTACTTACATCAAGTTATTTACCTAATCTAAAAGGGTTTCTATTGTTTATATAGTCGATAAGATTAATAAGTTTATATTCGTATAATATATATTATGTTAAATAGAGTATTTGAGATTCATAGGTGAATATCTATAATCTACAATAGAAAGTATTGAGGGATTAATGGAGAACAATGCAGTATATTACTTAGCGATTTCAATATTTGTCTGTTATGGCTTTAACCTTGCACAAGGTTTAAGAGCAGCTATTAATAGAAATGAGACAGTAAGAGTAATAGCAAAAGTTTTTTGCTCTATTTATTGTATTTCTGCATCATTAATTGGAATTATGATACTACCCTCTTCTTACCAATTAATATCCTACTTGCATGTATTTATTATATTATTCCAGATGGCAATGATTTGGTTTCCAAAGCCTAAAGAATAACTTGGAGAAAGAATATGACTGTTAAATATTATGATTGGGTGGAATATCAATCTAACTTTAGACCAGAAAAGATAGCAATTAAAGAAATTTCCAGTGGTAAAGAATTATCTTATAAAACATTAAATGATCGATCTAAGGCTCTTGCAGGATGGCTTCAGAAAAATGGAATAGAAAAAGGAGATAGAGTCGCAATTCTATCTCACAATTGTGCTGAAGTATTCGAATTAGAATTTGCGTGCGGAAAAATTGGAGGTATCGAACTGCCATTAAACTGGAGACTTACTGAGCCTGAATTAGAATATATTCTTAAAGATAGTTCTCCAAAAGTACTTATTTACTCAATTGAATTTAAAGAAATAGCTGAAGCTCTCTTAAAAGATTGTGATATTAAAAATTCTTTAGAAATAGAGGAGAATAATTTTAGTAGTAGTTATGAATCTGCAATTTCTGAAAACAATGATTTCACTTCAATAGAATGTACTCATAACGATTTAATAATGTTGATGTACACCTCTGGAACTACTGGACATCCTAAAGGCGCAATGATTACTCATAGAATGCAGTTTTTTAATATTGTAAATTTGGCTTCAACTGCAAGGATTACTGATAAAGCGGTTCAATTAGTATCATTGCCTTTATTTCATACTGGCGGAATGAATTGTTACGCGAATCCTGTACTACATAACGGAGGCCAAATTATTTTAACCAAAGAATTTGATCCAGGAAAAGCGTTAGAAATTATCAACAATCCTGATTACGGAGTCACTCATTTATTCGCTGTTCCGGCGCCCTATCAATTTATGATGCTGCATCCAGATTTTGATAAAACTGATTTTTCTAGAATCCAAAGTGCTGGTGTTGGAGGCGCACCTTGCGCTGAAGTTATACTTAAAACTTGGCAAGACAAAGGAGTAGAGTTTTCTCAAGGCTGGGGAATGACTGAAACAAGTCCAGCAGCAATAAGTTTATCTGGCGATGAAGCAGCTAGAAAAATAGGATCTGCTGGAAAGCCTCTATTGCACACTGCGGTAAAAATAGTAGATGATCAGGGGAATGAGGTTAAAAAAGGAGAAGTTGGTGAAATTCTCATTAAAGGACCAAACATTACACCAGGCTATTGGAATAATGAGGAAGCCACCAAAAATTCTTTTATAGATGGATGGTTAAAAACTGGTGATGCCGCTCAAATGGATGATGAAGGCTTTATATACATTGTAGATCGACAAAAAGATATGTACATCTCTGGGGGAGAAAATGTCTATCCTGCTGAGGTTGAAAATGTAATTTATCAAATACCTCAAATAGCAGAAGCAGCAATTATTGGTGTTCCTGATGAGAAATGGGGTGAAGTCGGGTTTGCTTTCATAGTTATAAAAAAAGATGAAAATTTATCAGAAGAAGAGATAATCGATCATTGTCTTAAAAACTTAGCAAAATTTAAGATTCCAAAAGGCGTAGAGTTTATTGATGCTCTCCCCAGAAACGCAACAGGCAAAGTTTTAAAGAGAACTTTAAGAGAAGAAAAATTAGGTGCTTCAGCACCAGCAATTTCATAAAAAACTCCCTTTATCAAGAAAAGAGGATTTTTTAGTTATTGTTTAATTTGCTTCAAATACGGTTTGTCCATGAACCACAGAAGGATTACCATCGTTTATGATATCGGTAGTAGGCTTAGCACCGATATAATCTGATGAACTTGACTGCGGATTATTTTTTTAAGTAAAAGATATTTTTCAATTTAGTGTGCTTCTACTTTAATCCAAATTTTTCTATATTTGATTTAGATTTTGTAAGAAATTTTGTGAATTTCTTAAATGCTTTAGAAAGGTTTTTATAATCATAAAATTCAGCAACACCATAGCCATCCCAATAACACACCCTGAAATAATCATTAAATAATTGTATAGAAACTTCAATTGGATCGGGATTACTAGTGTTGAAGGAAATACTAGTGAAATCATCTTGACAGATTAGTTCTACTTCAAACCCCTCTTTTTTAAGAAAAGCTGATAACTCTGAAAATCTATCTTTTTTTAATGTTAATTTTTCCTTGGCGGTAACACCTGTGTCTTCCAACTAAATGCCCTCTTAATTTAATGTGTTTAGTTTTTCTTCCAGAAACCCTTTGTCGCCATAACTTAAAACTTCTAGGTTTTAAGTTATTTCGCATTAAAGTAATTAATTCATTGTGAGTTAAATTAAACTCAGAATGAATAACTTCAAATGGAGTCCTATCCTCCCAAGCCATTTCAATAATTCTATTTTTATCCTCTTCACTTAGCATGTACATTTATGTAGTAATAAACTGTAAAATGCAATTTAATTTAATATGAATAAAAGACAACCTAAATTTAAATCTTTACTATGGAAATTCAAAAAAAATATATAGAAATTAAAGGAAAAAAAATGGCTGTAATCGATGAAGGTATCGGTGAACCAATTATTTTTTTACACGGAAATCCAACTTCTTCTTATCTATGGAGAGATATTGCTCCAAATTTTCTTAATACAAATAGAATAATTGTGCCTGATTTAATTGGTATGGGAGATTCAGAAAAATTAGATGGAATAGAAAACCCTGAATACAGTTTTATGGGTCATTATGATTTTTTATCTAAATTATTAGACTCTTTAGATCTTGAAGAGAATCAACATTTAGTCATTCACGATTGGGGTTGTGCTTTAGGCCTAATGTACGCAAGATTAAATTCTGACAAAATAAAATCAATTTCTTTTATGGAAGGCATTGCAGTGCCACTTACTTGGGAAAAATGGCCGGAAGTTGCAAGAAAAATATTTTCGCTTTTACGAACTGACGCTGGAGAGGAACTGGTTTTGCAAAAGAATTTTTTCGTTGAAAGATTGCTTTTTAACGATCCAATAACTCCGATGAGTGATAATGATAAGGAAGAATATCTAAAACCTTATTTAGATAAAGGAGAAGGAAGGCGCCCTACTTTAACTTGGCCTAGAAACATACCTCTCGATGGTACTGAGCCATCTGAGACTTTAGATGAAATTATCTTGAACGCTGAATTTCATTATGAATCTGAAATTCCTAAGCTTTTTATAAACGCTAATCCAGGACTCATTCTTACTGGAGAACAAAGGGATGAAATAAGAAAATGGAGCTCAATTAAAGAAGTAGAAGTTAAAGGCAATCATTTCATACAAGAAGATTCTTCAGAAGAAATAACAAATCATCTTAAAGAGTTTTACAACTCTCTATAAAACTCCCTTTATCAAGAAAAGAGGATTTTTTAGTTATTGTTTAATTTACTTCAAATACGGTTTGTCCATGAACCACAGAAGGATTACCATCGTTTATGATATCGGTATTAGGCTTAGCACCGATATAATCTGATGAACTTGACTGAGAATTATTTTTTAAAAAAGAAAACGAAGGCAAGTCTTCTATTGGAACAGTATAAGTAGTAGCCAAGGTAGCGGTCTCACTATCAGTTTTTTTAGTAATAAAATCATCGCCTCGTAAAGCTAAAACTTTTACATTAGGTTTCGTTGTATCTGAATTTACAAGAATAGTTCCATCAGGTATTACAAAGTCATGAACGTATCTATAACATTGATCCCAATTGGAAACGTATTTTCCAACCTCAACTCCAGTACAAGTGTTGACAACTCTTCCAGGAATATTATGTAACTCTCCATAACCTTCAAATTTTAGTAAAAACTTTTGTCCAGAATAGTCAATCCCTGAAAAGTTATATCTCACGCCTGAAGCTGGGACTGTAAAAGTTAAGGTTTCTGGTGGAGAAATACTGATCTCAGCACCGGTAGTTGCGTTACTTAAGCTATATTCAGGTCTTTGCATAACTCCAATTCTATAAGTGGTAGTTAACGCGCCTCTGTGAAGCTTATCAGAACAATAATATTTAGATGTCGCTATGTTGTCCATGTAAGAAGTATTGTCACTAACCTTTTTGACTTCTGGTGCATAACCTTGATATTCACCATCATCTCGTTTATCACACTCTACTGCGTTCAAATTAAGAGAAGTATTTTCAAAAACCTCCATGTCAAACCAGTGTCCAGCTCGTCTGGTGTAATTATTGGTAGTCCCAAGGCTGTAAGGTTTCTCGTAATAATTAAAATTTCTTATCGAATCTTCTAACTCTCTAGATGCAGAACTTATTTTTGTTAACACATCTACTGAGCTAGTAGATGGAATCGAAATACTAACCCCATCGGCCCAAGTTAAAGCAGTTGAACTATCCAAAATACTTCCACTGTTCACTGTATAAGTGACAATATCGGCAGCCTTTGTTCCACCAATCCACATGTGATCGCCCGGAGACATTTTAAATTCTCCGTTGTCTGCATTGAATACGCCATTAGTATTCCAATCAGTATAAACCTCTTCTTTAAACCAACTTCCAACATTTTTATATGGAGAAATATTTAAAGTACCTGAGGTTGTGCTGTTATCTATAGAGGCAAATATCCCGCCCATTGTCTGATTCATTTTTGTTGCATCTATACAGTTTCTTAGACAAGCAAGATTAGATGGTAAAGAACTTGCTGAGATTTTATTCTCAGTTCTAGACTTTGTTAAATGTGCGTCAGTAGTGCTAACAGGGTTTGAAAAAGCTTCAAAAGGAATATCGTACCCTCTTCTGCTCGTGTCATCCCATAAATGCCAGCCTTGACCCCAGTCTTCTCCTGATTTTTTCAACTGTGTAGCCCAATTGGCTGCTGTAAAGGAAAAAGAAGTATTTAAATCAAATGGACCATTTCCTGAATTCCAATCGATGCCTTTAGTGATAGTAAAAGTAACCACTGTACTTGCACCCGTTCCCGAAACTGAAACTGTTCCAGCGTATTCGTCGCAATTACCATCAGTAGCGTTACAAGAGCCGGTGGTTGGAAATCCTAAATTCGACATTCCTGTTGACCAATCATTATCTCTTTTTAACCATCCCACATAACCAAAAAAGTTTACTTTATCTAAATCAGCTAATTGTCTTTTTTCAGTAGTAATTTCAAAAACTTGTAGAAAATTTTGTTTTAAATTGTAAGTATTTGTATCGGTTGTGCTGTTGTTGTTTCTAAAAATAGTTGTATCGCTCACTAAGGATCTATCACTACTGTCGACATGTGAACCCCAATAACTTGCATGTGCATAAACTTCTCTTCCATCTGGAAAGGAAGCATTGTCTCCTTTTGTAGCTCTTAAGGACATGGATCCTTGACTAGCATCATATTTTTTATCAGCATCGGCGGTAACTAAATTACCAGCGTTGTAAGTACCGTATTGATAAACAGTTCTTTTGGTATCAGCAGCTGCAGTACCCCAACAATTTTCTCCGGTTACATTAGCACCACCACCAAATGCTTGAACCTCTGTTGCAGCATCAGCAATTGTTTTAAAAGCTGCCGCAGTAACTGCGTCACCAACATTTTCTGGCCCAGAAGCACCAAATTGAATTTCTTGGGCTTCAACGAGGTTTTGACAATAAACATTGGATGTATCGTTGAAGTAAAATTGATGCACAAAAGTATATTGTTTTACAGCATTGCTAGCATCAACAACAGCGCCCGCAGTTCTCATGATTCCTTGCGTAACTTTCGTGGATGAATCCTTATTCAATTTTAGTTGTATAGGAGCACCACGTCCTTGCTCAACAAAAGTAATTTCATTTCCTGAAACCCCGACATAACCTTGTGACATTTGGGTATTCGCTGGGGCGTTATAAGGATCGCCAATGGCTTCATCATTAACTAAATCATAGGTAAAGGTAAAGGTCCCCAACTGGTTCGTTGCGCTCACATCTTCTTGAAGATCCATTTTTACAAATGCTGTAGCTGGACCCAAAGTAGATTGATCACCGAAAAATTCAATTTCTAACTCGACCCATGATTTTCCATCAATCGAACCATCAGTAGCAGTAACAGCGACGGCAGTTTGAGTTGTATATTCAACAGTATCGACAGTACCTGTTGCAGTGGTAGTTTTAGAAGATGCTGCACTCGTTGCGGTCGCCGCGCTTGCCTCTGCAGTAGAATCTGAGCCGTCTGCTTTTTCACAAGATTTCTCATCGATTAAAGCTTTATAAGTTCCTTTGTCTATGAAATCACTTAAATTAGTGTTTTTCATAAAACAGATTAAAAAATTTAAACTTTGTAAGCCATCATTGGCTAACAAACCATTCACATAAAAATCCTTTTTACTTTGATCAGCTGTATAAGTTTGAGCGACAGCAAAAGAACTTATAAGCAATGTAATTAAAAATAATATTTTTTTCATATCTCTTTCCTAAATGAATTTATTCCGCCTCTACAACTTCAATTTTTTCTGGTATTGATCCGGTAGCGCTGTAGCCTGAACTACCAGATGCTCCAGAAATATTTGCAGTACCGCCCATCCCTGAATGATTTGTACAGAAATAATAAAGTGGGGTTGGAGCATTAGACGCGGGAGTAAATTTAGTTTTTCCTGTGCTACCCACAGTTCCGGTTGTTGTAACTCCTGTTGTATATGCAGTACCCGAGGCATGTGTTCCATCTGCAGTTACAGAGAGAGCAAGTGGATGACTCGCATTGGTAGAATCAGTCTGATCAAAAGTGTATTCTGTCCCAGCAGTTAAAGTTAGTGTTTTCTGGGTAGTTCCATCTATAGAATATTTATTACCACCAGCAGTAGAAACTACTTTTACGCAAAAATTCGTAGAACTTGAAACGCACCCAGATGCAGAGCTACTAGGACTTTCTCCATAACCAGAACTGCCTCCGCCTCCGCCACAAGCGTAAAGTAAAAATAAAATTAAAATTGATAGATTAAACTGCTTCATAAAACTCCCCTATTGTTCTTTTAACAAATATACATTCCGCAAATATCCCCGCCTGTTGATTCACAAGCCATTAAAGTAAGAATAACTAATGTATAAAAAAAATTTTTAGATACTATTTTTGATTTATAGAGGAATTTATTTTTTTGAAACATTTTTTATTATATTAATATCATATTCAATTTAAACAAAGCAATAAAATGGAATAAAAAAATTTATAAATTTATTTTGGCGCCATTCTAATTCCGCCATCCAAACGAATTGTTTCCCCATTCAAGAAAGGATTTTCAATTATTTGAACCGTTAAAAGAGCAAATTCATCGGGATCTCCTAAACGCTTAGGAAACTGAGTCATCTCAATAAGTGGCTTTCTTACTTCATCAGATGCCATTGCCATAAGAGGTGTATCAAATATTCCTGGAGCGATGGTGTTGATTCGAATTCCCATTCTCGCTAAATCTCTTGCTATTGGAAGTGTCATTGCTGTTACCCCGCCTTTACTGGCGCTATAAGCAGCCTGTCCAATTTGGCCATCGAAAGCAGCAACCGAAGCAGTATTGATGATTACTCCACATTCGTTGTCAGCTTCTGGTTCATTCTTGCCCATCTCTTCGGCAGCAAGTCTAAGAGTATTAAAAGTACCGACCAGATTAACGTCTATAACAATTTTAAAAATATCCAAAGGGTGTGCACCATCTCTGCCAACTGTTTTTGAGGCGCTTCCAATACCTGCACAATTGACTAAAATATGTATCGCACCGAATTCGTCGATTGCACTTTTAATAGCGTTTTTTACACTCTCTTCGTCTGCTACATTAGTCACCACTCCTGTGACATTGGTTTTTAATTCATCTTGTGCGCTTTTGAGATTGTCTTCATTTAAATCCAACAAAACTAATTTTGCTCCCTTTGCGTGTAAATTTTTGGCAGTTGCTAAACCTAAACCGGAAGCTCCCCCGGTAATGAGTGCAACTTTATTATCGATATTCAATTTCCTTCTCCTATTTATTTTTTAGAAATATAATTTATCATAAGATGACATTCAATTCTTAAATGATCAAAGACAAACAAAAGTCTTAATTTTAAGAAAATAAATAAAGAGGAGAATATGAAAACTGATTACGAATTTTTAACAACTGAGATAGATGGTCATATTTTGACCGTTACCATCAACCGACCTGAAGTTATGAACGCTTTGCATCCACCTGCTCATGCTGAATTTGATGAAGTGTGGAATGAATTTGAAAAAGATGAAAATTTATGGGTAGGAATAATTACTGGAGCTGGAGACAGGGCTTTTTCCGCAGGTAATGATTTAAAATTCCAAGCGCAAAATGGCGGTAAAATGGACATTAATATAGCGTCTTCGGGATTCGCTGGTCTTACATCAAGATTTGATTTAAAGAAGCCAGTGATTGCTGCTGTTAATGGAGTCTCAATGGGTGGAGGATTTGAAATTGCTCTGGCTTGCGATTTAATAATCGCATCTACCAATGCAAAATTTGCTTTGCCGGAACCAAAAGTTGGATTGGCTGCATTGGCAGGAGGCATGCAAAGACTACCAAGACAAATAGGTATGAAAAATGCTTTAGGAATGATGCTCACAGGAAGACACGTGCCCGCTGAAGAAGGTATGCGATTGGGTTTTGTCAATGAAGTTGTAGAACCTGAAAATCTTTTAACTGCGGCGAAAGCTTGGGCTAAACAAATTGAAGAATGCTCTCCCATGTCAATTAGAGCTACTAAACAAGTAGCTTATGAAAACTTTAATGAACCAGAACTAGAAAAATCTATGGGTGTTCATTATTCAGCGGTTAAGGAATTGTTTGGAAGCGAAGACTTTATTGAAGGCCCTGTTGCATTTGCAGAGAAAAGACTACCCAACTGGAAAGGCAAATAATGTTTGATCTAAGGGGGAAAAATGCAGTCATAACAGGTTCTTCAAAAGGGCTGGGTAAATCTATTGCTACAGCTATGGCGCTTCACGGAGCTAATGTAGTTATTTCAAGCAGAAAAGCAGATGTTTGCCAAGCCACTGCAGATGAAATTAATAATTTAGATACTCCGCCTTTATATGGCGAAAAAGGAAAAGCGGTCGTTATTCCTTGCAACATTTCAGATAAAACTGCCCTCGAAATGCTTGTTGAGGAATCTAGATCTCAATTAGGAAAGATTGATATTCTTGTTTGCAACGCTGCATCAAATCCTTTCTTTGGCTCGATTAAAGACATACCCGACGACGCATTTGAAAAAATTATGAATAACAATATTAAAAGTAATCATAATTTATGTCAGATGGTGATTCCAGAAATGATGGAAAGAAAAGATGGCTGCATCATAGTTGTTTCTTCTATCGGTGGTTTAAATGCAAGTCCTGTTATAGGTGCCTACAATATTTCCAAAGCAGCCGACATAATGTTAGTAAAAAATTATGCATTAGAATTTGGGCAACATAACATCAGGACCAATGCTATTGCGCCTGGTTTGTTTAGAACCGACTTTGCTAAGGCTTTATGGGAAAATCCTGAAATCCTGAAACAATCAACAGCAACTTGTCCAATGAAAAGAATCGGTGAGCCAGATGAAATTGGCGGCGCTGCAGTATTTTTAGCTTCAGAGGCAGGAAGTTTTGTAAATGGTCACACTTTAGTAATTGATGGAGGTACCGTAATCTAAATGGAATCAAAACTTTTAACACCTGATGGTAGATTAGAACTTCTTCAAGAGGTCACAAAAGAGGGATTACTAACCCTCTCCAAAGCTGATATTCGAGGCAATGAATATCATGTTTTTGAAAATGCACCTCAAAATCTCAGAGATTACTATCAACTTGGTTTCATGCATGGAGACTGGACCCACATTGTTTACGAAGACGAGAGATATCAATTTAAAGAAACTATGGAAAAAGCAAACCAATTAGCTAACAAACTAATTGATGAATTTGATATTAAAAAAGGTGACAAAGTTGCTTTTTCAATGCGAAATTATCCAGAATGGATGTTTGCTTATATTGCAACAACTTCGATCGGTGCAATTGCAGTTCCCTTAAATTCTTGGTGGAAGGGTGATGAATTGGAATACGGTTTGGTAAATAGTGAAGCAAAACTATTCATTGCTGATGAAGAGAGATTGGATAGAGTAAAAGACATTTTGCCTGAACTTTCTAGAATTGCAGTGAGAGCGTCAAGGCCTGAATACAACGAAATAAATTTTGATCAAATAATTAATGATGCAGATACCGAATTACTTAAAACTGTCGATATTCATCCAGAAGATGAAGCTTCGATTATGTATACCTCTGGGAGTACAGGACACCCAAAAGGTGTTGTCTTAACCCATAGAGGTATTATTTTTGCTCCTTTGTATTGGATAACAATCACTACCATGGGAAGGCTTGCAGAAACAAATGAAGCTGCATCTCTGGAAGATCAACTTGTTGAAGAAAAATATCAACCAGCAACTCTGCTTAGCGTACCTCTTTTCCACGTTACTGGCTGTCACGCCATATTTCTTTTATCAATTGCTGTGGGAAGAAAAACTGTATTAATGTACAAATGGGATCCAGAAAACGCTTTAGATCTTATTGAGGCAGAAAAAATCTCCGCATTTACTGGAGTGCCAACGATGTCCTCTGAAATTGTTGAAGCGCAGGCAAAGAATCCTAGAAACATAGAAACCTTAAAAGACTTATTGGGGGGAGGATCAGCAAGGCCTCCAGAGCAAGTAAGAAAGCAAAAAAAACATCTCCCAAATACGAATCCTGGCATTGGTTATGGCATGACAGAAACAAATGCTTTGGGTGCAAATAATGCCGGTGAGGTATACGTAAAAAAACCAGCAAGCACAGGTTTTGGCCTACCATTACTTATGGATTTAAAAATTATTGACGATGATGGTAATAATTTGAATACTAATGAAACTGGTGAAGTTTGTATAAAATCTGCCTCAACATTTAAGGGTTATTGGAAAAATAAAAAAGCTACCGATGAAGCACTTACCAAAGATGGCTGGGTAAAAACCGGAGACATTGGATATCTTGATGACGATGGATTTCTCTATATAAACGATAGAAAAAAAGATCTAGTCATTAGAGGCGGAGAAAATATATCCTGTATTGAAGTCGAAGCTGCTATTTGTGAACACCCTTCCGTCCTTGAAGCTTCTGTTTTCGGTGTTCCTGATGACAGATTGGGCGAAATCCTAGCGACATACATATGTATTCGTGAAGATTCCGTTTTAAGTGAGGATGAAATTTCTAGCTTTTTGGCAGAAAAAATTGCAAATTTCAAGGTTCCCTCTCACTACAGATTTCAGACAGAAAAATTACCGAGAATAGCTTCTGGAAAAATTGCAAAAATTGACATGCGAAAAGAAGCCGTAGAACTAATTAAAGCAAATGGAAATATCAGGTAAAAATGTAGTAGTTACTGGCGGAGCTAGTGGCATCGGTAAAGCATTGGCAAAAGCATTTAAAACGGCAGGAGCTAATTATGTGCTGATTGCTGACCAGAATGAAGAAAACGGCAAAGCCGTTTCAAAGGAATTGGGTGTGAAGTTTGTGAAAACAAATGTAGCGAAAGAAAGTGAAATAATTGAACTAATCAAAACTGCGAATGAAGATTCTGGATCTATAGATATTTTTTGCTCGAATGCTGGAATTGGTGGAGAACCAATGTTGCTTGATGTTTCGACAGAAGATTGGCAAAACATCTGGGAGATAAATGTAATGAGTCATATTTTTGCTGCCAAAAACGTGCTTCCTCAAATGTTGGAACAAGGTAGGGGTTATTTAATGAATACATCTTCAGCTGCCGGACTGCTTACTCAGGTTGGACTAGCGCCCTACTCAGTTACTAAAGCAGCTGCTTTGAGTTTGGCTGAGTGGATCAAAATTACCTATGGAAGTAAAGGTATAGGAGTTTCGTGCCTATGTCCTCAAGCAGTAAAAACACCTATGACAGAAAACGGTGCTGGAACCGCAGGTGTCGATGGCATGATTGAACCCGAAGAATGTGCTGCTGCCGTCCTAGAAGCAATTGAAAAAGAACAATTTCTTATTACGCCTCACGAGGAAGTTTTAGAATATATAAAAAGAAAGGCAACAGATTACGATCGATGGATTGGAGGGATGCAAAGACTTCAAGGAAAGTTTGAAGATTTTTATGGCGATCTCTTCAAAAAAACTTAATCATTCTAAATGAATGGTTTTTATGAGTTCAAAATCTTTGGAATTGATCACATTCTGGCAATATTTTTTCTGATAATAATTTCTATTTTCATTCCAATTCTTTTGAAGGGAAAGTCACGCAATGATCTATATTTATTTACTTCAATCTTAGCTCTAGTAATTATTGTTAATGAATTTGTAAAACCTTTTTACTACCCTTATTTGTTTCCTGAGAGATACGAGTTCTTTTCAATGCTGCCCTTTCATTTGTGTAATTTGTCATCTTTCTTAATAGCTTTTCATTTATTGTTTAATAAAAAACTGTTATTTAACATTGCCTTTTTCTGGGGTATCGGAGGCTGCTCCATGGCACTCACTCAACCAGATATTTCGTACACCTTTCCTCATCCTCATTTTCTACTATATTTTTTTTCGCACGGAATGTTATTTTTTGCTATTTTTTTTATCTTCAATTACCTTTAGAGAAAGGCCTAATTTTGAGGATTTGAAAAAAGTAATTATGATTAGCATACCGACAGTTGCTGTTATTTATGTGATTAATTTATCTATTAATTACTTTGTGGCAAATGCTCCAGCAAATTATTGGTATTTAATGGAATTTCCGGTTGGGGCTAATTTAACAGCGTTTATGCCTGAACCTCCAGCACATATTCCAGTTTTTGCATCAATTGGATTACTATTGTTTGGGTTGATTTATCTACCTTTCTTTATTTACGATAAAGTTTCTGCTCGTTCCTAATGAATATTTTTTTTTAAACAAGAAAAATTCTTGTTGATCTCAAATAGTAAAGGATGTTGAAAAATTAGAAATATATAAATGTTAGAGACAAAATTGATTTTTTTATCACAAATGATTTAAATGAATATCTAGGAGAAATAAATGAGTACTTTAAAATGGAAACTGCTTGGGATTTATGAAGATCTTTACTATTATGCATTAGGCCTACCCAGAATTCTTTTTACTTGGAAAGATGACGCAAATCTAACTTTGTTAAACTTTTTTGATAAAAATGTTGAATCTTATCCTGATGATGTGGCTCTTATTTTTGAAGGCAAAGAATTAACTTGGAAAGAAGCAAATGAGCAAGTAAATAAGTATGCCGGTTTCTTAAGCTCTCAAGGCATTAAAAAAAGCGACTGTTTTGCTATGTTGATGGATAATAGTTCTGACTTTGTCTTGCTACTTTTAGCTTCTTTTAGAATTGGCTCTGTTGCTGCCTTAATCAACACTACCGTTGCCGGAGAAGGTCTAAAACATGTAATAAGTATTTCAAATGTAAAAATGATAACTGTTGGCGCATCTCACTTAGGAAAACTAAACAAAGCATTAGAAAACACGAATTTGAGTGATTTACCAATTTTTGTAATGGAAGATTCTGAAGCGATTCCAGATGGTTCCATAAATTTAAAGAAACTTGCAAATCAATTTTCCTCTTTTGAACCAGCAATTCACAAAATGAAAGATGTGGCTGCTTATATATTTACTTCAGGAACTACAGGTCTACCAAAAGCCGCATTAGTAGATCACGCCAAATTAGTAAAGGGATCATTTGCAGGTCACTACTTATGTTTTGGTTTTAAAAGAAGTGATCGTCTTTATTTAACTTTACCTTTATATCATTCAACTGGATTACTTTTGGGATGGGCAGCAAGTTTAAGATCTGGATGCGCTAATGTAATTAAAGCTAAATTTTCTGCCTCAGATTTTTGGGACGATATTGAAAAATATAAAGCTAATAAATTTATTTATGTTGGTGAACTTTGTAGATATTTAATGAATATGCCGCCTTCAGAAAAAGATAAGCGCAACTCAATCACAAGAATCTCCGGAAATGGTTTAAGACCTGATATATGGGAAGCATTCCAGAAAAGATTCAATATTAATCAAATTAGAGAGATATACGGGGCAACAGAAGCAGTTGGTATGACGATTAATTATTTCGGAAGAGCAGGAATGATTGGAAGAAAGAGATCAGATTCAACAATTATCAATTGTAATAAAGATGATGGAACGCCTATTTTGAATGAAAAAGGATTTTGTACAAAAATAGATCAAGGTGAGACAGGATTATATATTCAAAGAATAAATTCCACCGCTAAATTTCAAGGATATTTGGATGCTCAAGCTTCCAATAAAAAAATATTACAAAATGTTTTTAAAGAAGGAGACCAATACTTCAATACCGGGGATCTTATAACTCTTCATGACAATAATTGGTTATCTTTTGCTGATCGAGTTGGTGATACGTACAGGTGGAAAAGTGAAAACGTTTCAACAATGGAGGTTGCAGCAATATTAAACAAAGCTTCCGGGGTTTTGGATTGTAATGTTTACGGTGTGCAAATTGATTCTGCTGAAGGAAAAGCAGGTATGGCCACTATGAGTGTTTCAGAAGATTTCACTTTTGATTCATTTATAAATCATGTAAATGAAAATTTAAATAGCTTTCAAAAACCGTATTTCTTGAGATTATCAAATAATATGCAAACAACAGGAACTTTCAAACATCAAAAAGAAGATTTAAAAAAACAAGGATTTAACCCTGAGCTAATAGAAGACAAATTGTTTTTTTATCAGAAAAATAATTACGTAGAAATTGATAAATCACTTTATACTCGAATTCAATCCGGGGAGGAAAGATTTTGATTGCGAAGGTCTTTAGAAATTTTATTGCGAGAAGAACTTTCGCTTATAAACTCAGAAACAAAACCATGAATATGTTTTCAAATTTTGAAAACTTTAATGCAATAAGAAATAAAGCCGAATCCGACAGAGTTAAAGAAAAGAGAGAACATGAAATTTTGTATTTTCATAAGGTCGATGATCCTTATTCTCATTTAACTATCCAATTTATTGAAAAACTGATTAATGAATATTCAATAAAATTGAGTCCCATTTTAGTAGGTGATGAAAATCCTGAAACATTACATGAACCTTCCTTGTACCATAATTATTGTTTAGAAGACGTAAAAAGAATTGCTCCTTACTACGGGGTTGATTTTGCTGGGACTTCATATCCAAATAAATCTCTGGTCAACTTGGCTAACTCTATTCTTGCATCTGTGCCATCTGAAAATTTCACTGAAGTTGCTAAATTAGTTAGTGATTTTCTCTGGCAAAACAATAAGAACGAACTTATTAACTTGTCTAGGAATTATTCATCTTCTCTTGAAAAGGTAAAAGAGATATTAAAAGAAGGAAATATAAAAAGAGATGGAAGTGGTTATTATTTTGGATCAGCTTTTTACTACGAAAAAGAGCTTTACTGGGGAGTAGACCGATTAAATCATTTAGAAGACAGACTTACTGAGCTTGGAGTAAAAAAGACTTCGTCAAATGAAGCTATAGCGCCTTTAATGTTGTCTGCACCTGACGAGCTTAGTTCGCAAACTAAGCTAAATTTGAGCTACTACCCTTCTTTGAATAGCCCATATACTTTTATAAGTGCAAAGAGAGTTAAAGAGTTGTCTGAAAAATATCCTGTTAATTTAATAACTAAGCCAGTATTACCAATGCTCATGCGAATGATGACAATTCCTACGTTTAAAGCTAAGTACATTATTTCAGATGCAGCAAGAGAAGGAAGAAAATACGATTATGAAATGAAATCAATTTTTTCACCAATTGGAAAACCTGCTAGAAAAGCTTATTCACTTTTTCCAGAAATAAATCGTTTAGGAAAAGGGTTTGAATATATAGATGAATTGTTGAAAGCTTCTTTTCAAGACGGTATCAACATAGGCGAAGAAAGTTTTTTGGAAAACCTCATATCTGAGCTTGGGCTTAAATGGAAAGAAGTTAAAAAACATCTAAATACTTCTGCTTGGAAAAAAATTCTTAATGAAAACTGTGAAGACATGTATCGTGGAAATTGTTGGGGTGTTCCTAGTTTTAAAATAACTGATGCAGATGGCAGCAATCCTTATTACGTCTGGGGACAAGATAGAATTTGGTTGGTAAAAGAAGAAATTAATAAACGACTAAATTCTTAAAATATTTTGATGCGTTCCAATGTAGTCATTTCTAGAAATGGTAACAATTCACTACATCAATATTGGATTTCCAAGAACTACATTGATCGAAACTGGGACTTGATATTATTGTTTTATGAAAGAAAAGCTTTTGACAATTTCGATATTTCGGAAGGTGTGTCGAAGTTTTTTATTGAAGGAGGGAAATGGTCGTCAATTTATAATTTTTTGCATAGCAACAATATACTTAACGCTTACGATTATTATTGGTTTCCCGACGACGATTTGGAAATCGATAGTATTTCGATAAATGAAATGTTTCAAGCAATGGATGAACATAATTTATTTGTTGCCCAGCCTTCCCTAACAAAAGATAGTTTTTACACTTTTCTTCTACTGATTCAGAACGAAGATTTTATTTTAAGGTATTCAAATTTTATTGAAGTAATGGCTCCATGTATTAAGAAGGAGGTTCTTAAGAATGCCTTAGATGATTTTAAAGACTGTGAAAGTGGAGTTGGTTTGGATCATCTTTGGGGTAATTATTTCAACAACGAATTAAAAAAAATGGCTATCCTCGATGAAATTTCCATGAAACATACTAGGCCTGTAGGTGGTCCATTGTACGATTACTTGAAAAGCAAAAATATAGATCACATGGATGAATTGAGGAAGTTGTTAAAAAAATATTCTCAACGACCAATAAGGCCATACGTTTATGAAGGACTTTCCAAAACTAATCAAACTGTGAAAAATAAATTCTTATTAGGATATCTTCATTTGAAAGAATATTATTCAAAGAGAAATGAATTTAATGACCCTAAACATACTCTAAAAAAGCTATTGAGACTATTTAAATACTATTTTATTTATTTCATAAAAATCTAAAAGTGAAAAAAAAAATTACTAGAAAAAGAATAAATCCTGTTGCCAAGAACGCAAGAAAATTTAACAAGTCTAGTGTTTTCGTTGACAAGAAAAAATATAATAGAAAGAAAGAAGATCCTCCAAACGATGAATAAAATTTATTCAAATATCTTAGATATGGTTGGTAATACTCCAATCTTAAAAATTAACTCAATAGACACAGGTTTATGTGAACTTTTCGTAAAGTTAGAAAACTTAAACCCAGGAGGTTCTATAAAGGACAGAGTTGGTCTTCAAATGATTACCGATGCAGAAAATAAAGGTCTTTTAAAAAAAGGTGGTGTAATAGTTGAATGCACCGCAGGAAATACTGGCCTAGGTCTAGCGCTTGCGGCTAAGTTGAAAGGTTACAAATTAATCTTGGTAATACCAGACAAAATGAGTAAAGAAAAAGTTATGCACCTCGAAGCTATGGGTGTAGATATAATTTTTACAAGATCAGACGTTGAAAAAGGTCATCCTGAACATTATCAAGATTTGGCAGCAAAAATTGTTTCCGAAACGCCTGGAGCATTTTTCACAGATCAATTTAATAACCCCTCCAATCCAAAGATCCATGAAACAACAACAGGGCCTGAGATTTGGGAGCAAATGGAAGGAAATATTGATGCATTTGTAGCTGGCGTCGGGACCGGAGGAACAATAAGTGGTGTTGGAAAATTTCTAAAATCTAAAAATTCAAAGATAAATATTGTCATTGCCGATCCAGTTGGCTCCGTCGTTGCAGATGCTGTAAACACTGGATCTTATAAATATGAAAACGGATCTTGGCTTGTAGAGGGAATTGGTGAAGACCATATTCCGGGCAACTTAAATTTAGATATCATTGACGAAGGTATTTATGTTTCAGACAAAGACGCATTTGAAATGTTGAATAAACTATTACAAGAAGAAGGAATTCTTGCAGGAACCTCTTGCGGAACACTTGTTCATGCCGCAGTTGAATGGTGTAAGTTGCAAAAAACTCCAAAAAAAGTTGTTACATTAATCTGTGATACTGGAAATAAGTATCTTTCAAAGGCGTACAATAAAGAGTGGCTTGAAGAAAATTTTTAAAATGAAAAAAAAGAAAAAAAAGAATTTCGAAACTTTGGCTATACATGCTGGTCAAAAACCTGACCCTACTTCAGGTGCTGTAATGACACCAATTGTCATGGCATCGACCTTTGAACAATCTAGTCCAGGAGTACACAAAGGGTATGATTATTCCAGATCAATTAATCCTACCAGAGAAGCATTTGAAGAATGCATTGCAAGTTTAGAAAATGGTATCAAAGGGTTTGGATTCTCTTCTGGGGTTGCAGCAATTTCTGCGTGTGTTGAATTATTACAACCAGGCGACCACATCATTGCAATGGATGACCTTTACGGAGGATCGGTTAGGTTATTTGATGAAATTAAAAGCATTTCCCAAGGAATTAATATTTCCTATGTTGATATGAGTAATATTGAGAATATAGAAAAAGAAATTTCAGATAATACAAAGATGTTATTTATTGAAACTCCAACAAATCCATTATTGAAAGTATCAGATTTACAAAAAATTTCTGAATTAGCTAAAAAGAGAAAAATACTAACGGTTTGTGATAATACATTTGCATCACCCTTCAACCAGAAGCCATTAAATTTTGGAATTGATATCGTGATTCATTCGGCTACAAAATATTTGGGTGGGCATTCAGATTTAATTGCTGGCGCAATGGTTATCGGAAAAGATGATATGGATTTGATAGCTAGGATGGAAAACATCCACAATTCTCTTGGACCAATTTCTGGAGCTTTTGATAGTTATTTACTTTTAAGAAGTCTAAAAACACTTGTGGTGAGAATGCAACGCCACAATGAAAATGCAATGAAATTAGCTCAATACTTTGAAGGACACAATAAAATTTCAAAAGTAATCTACCCAGGTCTCGTCTCACATCCGCAGCATAGTTTAGCTAAGTCTCAAATGGAAGGTTTCTCCGGAATTGTCTCGTTAGAGCTCAATGGAAATTTATCAAATGCAAAAGAACTTTTAGAAAAAACTTCTATATTTACTCTTGCCGAAAGTCTTGGAGGCGTAGAAAGTTTAATCGAACACCCTGGTTTAATGACTCATGCATCTCTACCAGAAGAACGAAGAAAGAAATTAGGAATTTCTGATACTCTCATTCGTTTATCAATTGGCTTAGAAAATATTGATGATTTAATTGATGATATTGAGAGCTCTCTTAATTAAACGTCAAAATTAAAAAAAGTTAACTTATTTCCATCTAAATCATGAACGTATGCCCCATAAAAAGCTCCCGCCCTTTGGCCAGGCTCTCCATCATCGCTAGCACCTAATTCGATTGCTTTAGCATACATTGCGTCTACTTCTTCTTTAGTATCCAAAGCAATTCCTTTCATTGTTCCATTACCGTTTGAGGCTTTTTCTCCATCATACGGAACTGCGATTGCAAGCAAAACGTAATTATCTTCAGACGACATCCACATAGTTATGCGATCATTGGCAGGAAATTTTTTAGCATTTACTAAAGACAAAAGTTCATCGTAAAACTTTTCCGCTGCTTCTTTATTATTAGTACCTATTGTTGAATAGTGTTTTAGTTTTGTTCCCATTATTTAAATATCACAGTTTTATTATCATTTAAGAAAATTCTTTGTTCAGAATGATATTGTACAGCCTTTGCTAAGGTAATCGATTCAATATCCCTCCCTATAATTTCCATGTCTTCTGGTGATTTTGAGTGATCAATTCTATCAACCGTTTGTTCTATGATGGGTCCTTCATCAAGCTCACTTGTCACGTAATGAGCTGTAGCTCCGAGAATTTTAACTCCCTTTTCATAAGCCTGATGGTAAGGTTTTGCTCCTTTAAAACTTGGCAGAAAAGAGTGATGTATATTGATTATTTTACCAAAATATTTATTACAAAAATCAGTTGATAGGATTTGCATATATCTTGCCAAAATAATTAGATCTATATTGTCACCTTCAATTATTTTCGACATCTTCATCTCTACTTCAGATTTGTTATCTTTAGTTACCTCGATGTAATGAAAAGGAATTTCATAATCTGAAACTATCTTTTCTAAATCTGGATGATTAGAAATAACAGATTTAATATTAATTTTTAATGAATCAACACTGGCCCTGTAAAGAAGATCCTGCAAACAATGACTATATTTTGATACAAATATTGTAGTGTTAGGTTTTAAAATAGCATTATGAAAAGACCAATCCATGTTAGCTTCTTCAGCCAAAACTGAGAATGTTTTATCAAAATTTTCTTTATTAATTTTTTGATTGGGCGAAACTACCTTTACCCTCATAAAAAACTTCTTAGTTATTGGGTCGCCATAATGAGCAGAATCTTTAATAAATAAATTTTGTTCATTTAAAAAATTTGAAACTTTTGCCACTAACCCAAGTGAGTCAGGACAAGTAACTCTTAAAATAAATTCTTGATCATTCATTTTTTCTATAATAAAACTTTATTTTCCCAGTATCTTTTTCGAGAACGTTAATTTCCCTTATTAATTCGCCGCCATCTTTATATATTTTTTGTTCTATGTCTACAGAACCATTGAATCTTTGAACCAAGAAAGATACTGGCAGAGCATTTAAGTCTAATTTTTCGCCGTACCAGTTCCGGAAAAAATTCCAAATAATATTTCTTTCTGCAACATTACATTCGATAGAAACTAGAATTTGACTGTTTGATAAAAGTAATGGATAAAAATTTCTAGCAAAAAATTTAATAAGAGGCTTTTCATCGTAAAAATCTAATCCATCTATCAATCCAGAAAAATTATCTATCCGGTTTAAATTCCAAACTTCTTTAAGTTCACAATCATCTGCTACTGGAATGGGTGCGAAGGTCAGTATCCTGAATACTAAGATTGACGCTATTGCCAATAGAAATATGAATGACATTTTTGTCATAGATTATTTATCTAACGAATTTTCAAAATATATTGAACTTGATGGATAAGCAAAATCAGAACCATTTTCTAACACTATGGACTTAATCTTTAAAAGAAGATTTTGTTTCACATCTGAATATTCAGTATAGGAGTCTTTATTTGTATAGCAAAGTATTTCTAGATCAATGGAACTCGCTCCAAATTCGACTGCTTTTGCGAAGGATTCCTGACCAGAATTTATACAAAAGCCTTGATTTTCATCATTAATAAACTGCTCTATTTCCTGACAGATCTTATTTATTTGATCAATAGAAGTAGAATAAATTAGATTTATAGTCCATCTGATTCTTCTAAACTTATTTAATCCGTGGTTTATAACGCTTATATCAGAAAGATCCTTGTTTGGAATTATCATAGGAGATGTGTCAAATAGCCTTACAGTAGTAGATCTAAAACCAATGCTCTCTACAATCCCATGAAATTCACCTGGAACTTCAATCCTATGTCCTGGTTGGAATCTATTTTCACCAATGATCAGCATTCCAGATATTAAATTCTTAAATAAATCTTGCGCTCCCAACGCTATAGCAACAGAAAAAAGTCCTAGTCCAGCAATTAATGGCCCTATTTCAATTCCAAAAATATCAAGGATGATAGCCAGTCCTACAACCCAGACTAGAACTTTAGTAGATCTTTCAAGCCAAACTGACATTGCTGTAGTTAGCCAGGTATTATTAGATAGTATAGAAAACAAAGGACTCACAAGATTTGATAGTGCGCTAAAAATTGTATAAACGATTAAAGCCTTTACAAGATTGGTAGCAATTAAATCAATTAAACCAGATAAAGGTAAAAAAATTGTTATTAGATATATACCTATGGTGATTGGAATAAATCCTAACGGTTTTTTAAGCGAATCTAACAAAATATCATCCAATTCTGTTTCGGTTCGAGAAGTTAATTTTTTTAGAGAATTAACGCCTACATTTACAAAGACGCCTCTAAAAATTAAAGAGACTATTAAAATGAATAATGAAATAAGAACTTCTGACATGCTGATACCTAAAAAACCAGAGGTCCAAACTTGATTTAGTAAATCTAAGAAATCTTCCATGTACTGAAGGATACTATTTATAGTTAATTATTAAAATAACTCTTACTTATAATTTGATCGATTGAAGAAATTCTCTTTTGCGTGTTTTCAATAAATTCGTGAATTTTCTTATCGTCATACCTCCCGACTCTGGAAGAATCTATGGATTTTAAAAACTTTTCCATAGATGCCAGGGCCAAATTATTTTTTGGAAGACTCAAAAAACTTTTTTTTAGAATAGTCAAACATCTATGAATGGAACGCGGAAAATTATCATCTTTGAATAAAAAATTAATGACACTTTCTTTTTCAATGTCACCTCTTGAGACCTTTCTAAAGGCTTGATGAGCAGAAAGAGTTTTAAGTAAATTTACCCACTCCAAGGTAGACAGATCTACTGTTCCTTCCTTTTTTTTCGCAGAACTAATTGAATCAATAATTCTCGTGATCATATCTGCACGCTCAATAAAACGGCCAAGTTTTAAAAATTCAAAAGCATATCCCCTTGAGAAATTATCAGAGATAATTCCAAAAAATCTCTGAGAAGACGAAATTACCTCATAAATATTTTTTGCCCTTTTTCTTTTGCTTGCTTTCAAAGTCATTTCTTTTTGAAAAAACAATTGAATATTATTTAATTCCTCAACTGATGATCTAGGTAAATCGTCTTTGATGAATTCAGAGTTATACGTAGCTCCTTTAAGACAAGAAATAATCGAATTTGGATTATTTTTTTCAGTACTTAAAAAATTAATAACATTAGATTCTTCATAATTTGAATAGATTTTAAGAAAATCTTTTTTAGAATCCATAGACTCAATGATGGATTCCCAACCTAAAGTATCATCAATAGGAAAATCCAACATCATTTCAACATTTACATTTATCATCCTTGCGGTATTCTCAGCGCGTTCGATGTAACGAGCCAACCAATATAAATGTTCTGCGTCTCTACTTAGCATCTAATCAATTATCCAAGTATCCTTGCTTCCGCCACCTTGAGAGGAATTAACGATTGATGTTCCCTTTTTCAGTGCCACCCTAGTGAGACCTCCAACAGTGACGTAATTTTTTGTTCCGCTCAATATAAAAGGCCTCAGATCTAAATGTCTGGGTTCAATCTTTCCTTCAGAGAATGTTGGGGACGTGGAGAGGGAAATAAATTTTTGAGCCACATAATTTCTAGGATTATTTCTTATCTTTCTGAAGGTTGCTTCGATATCCTTGGAGTTCTTTAAATTTTTTCCAATAACAATACCATAGCCACCTGATTCTGATACTGGTTTTATCACCATTGATTTAATATCCTTTCTTACTTTATCTCTGCTTTTCTTATCATTCATAAAATAAGTCTTTATATTTTTTAAAATAGGCTTCTCCTTCAAATAGAATTTGATCATTTTCGGAACGTAAGAATAAACTGCTTTATCATCTGCGATGCCACAACCAGGAGCATTTACAATAGAGACTTTTTTTTGCGCCCAGCTTTTAATTAATCCTCGTACTCCCAATTTAGAATCCGGATTCCCTACTTCTGGATCAAGATAATCGTCATCAATCCTTCTATAAATAACATCAACTTTTTTTAAACCCTCAATAGTTTTTTTAAAAACATATCCATCTTTACCAATTTGAAGATCACTTCCCTCAACTAAATCTATTCCCATCTGTTGAGCAAGATAAGCGTGTTCAAAATATGCCGAATTATAAATACCAGGGGTTAATAAAACTATTTCAGGATGTTTTGCCTTAGAAAAACTTATTGAAGCGAGAGTTTCATAAAGCTTGCTTGGGTAATCGTCTACTGGGTTTACTCCGTATCTTCTAAATAATTCAGGCAAAACTCTTTTCATGATCATTCTGTTTTCAAGCATATAAGACACACCAGAGGGAACTCTTAAATTGTCTTCCAACACATAAAACTCTCCATCTTCACCTTTAATTAGATCTGAACCGCAAATATGAGACCATACGCCTTCTTTTAATTTAATGTTTTGACAATACTTTTTGTATGCCGATGTTTCGATGACCAAGTTATCTCCGATATCAAATTCTTTTAAAAACCTTCTTTCGTTGTAACAGTCTTCGATAAAAAAATTCAATGCCTTTACTCTTTGTATTAATCCTTTTTCAACTAATTTCCATTCATCTTTTTTTATTAATCTTGGTATAAAATCA
>QCAB01000002.1 GCA_003282105.1 SAR86 cluster bacterium AG-339-G14 | reverse complement strand
TAAATCAACTCTATTTAATGCTCTTACAAATGCGAAAATTCAAGCTGAAAATTATCCTTTCTGCACCATTGAGCCTAATCAAGGTATTGTTGAAGTGCCTGACAACAGACTTGAAGAGTTAGTAAAAATAGTTAACCCAGAAAAAGTAATTCCAGCAAGTGTTGAATTTGTTGATATTGCAGGTTTGGTTGAGGGAGCTTCTAAAGGAGAAGGCCTTGGAAATACTTTTTTGTCCCACATTAGAGAAACCCAAACAATTATTCAAGTAGTAAGGTGTTTTGAGGATAAAAATATTACTCATGTAAATGAAAAAGTTGATCCATTAGCCGATGTTGAAATAATTGAAACAGAATTACTTTTATCTGATTTAGAAATTCTTGAAAAAGTAAAAATTAATTTTAATAGAAAAAAATCTATTTTAGATAAAAGTTCAAAAGAAAAATTAGAGGTAATTGAAGAAATAATAGAATTAATTAAAGAATCCAATAGAAAAAAAATTTCTGAAATCTCTGATACAAAAAAGATTCTCGTCAAGGAGTATAATTTAGTTTGTCTTAAGCCTTTCATATACGTCGCAAACATCGATGAAAATAATTGCGGAATCGATATTGAAGCTTTAAAAAATAAAGTCTCGAAAGAAGGTTCAGAATTTATAACCTTGTCAATAAAATTGGAATCAGAAATCTCCGAGCTAGACAATGATGAAAAAATAGTTTTTCTCAAAGAATTGGGTCTTGAAGAGCCTGCTTTAGAAAGATTAATTAGAAAATCATACAGCAGCTTGGGCTTAGGCACATTCTTTACTGCTGGAAAAGAAGAAGTAAGAGCATGGGTATTAAAAAAAGGATCTTTAGCTCCTCAAGCGGCAGGCGTAATTCATTCAGATTTTGAAAGAGGTTTTATAAAAGCAGAAGTGGTGAGCTTTGATGATTATATTTCATTTAATGGAGAGCAAGGTGCCAAATCTGCGGGTAAGCTTCGTTCGGAAGGTTCCGACTACGAAGTTAATGAAGGAGATATTATTTTGTTTCGTTTTAACGTTTAAAACTTGACAAAACTTTTGATGAAAAAGAGAATCCCTCTTTGGCTATGTAGCTCAGCTGGTTAGAGCGCAGCATTCATAATGCTGAGGTCCTGTGTTCAAGTCACAGCATAGCCACCATTTCTATTCAGAGCTCTCTTGATTGCTGTCAACAGCTTTCATGCTCAATTTGATTTTTCCACGATCATCGACTCCAATGACCTTTATATCCACCTCTTCGCCTTCTACTAAGTAATCTTTTACGTTTTTAACTCTTTCCTCGGCAATTTCAGATATGTGAACCAACCCTTCTTTTCCCTTATCAAAAGAAACAAAAGCACCAAAATCAACAATTTTAACTACTGTTCCTACGCAGACTAAACCAACCTCCGGATCTGAGATCATTGACTCAATAATTTCAAGCGCTTCCTGCCTTGATTCTTTGCTTCTTCCGTAAATACTAATATTGCCATTGTCACTTATGTCAATATTGGTTTCTGTTTTCTCGGTAATGCTTTTAATTGTGCTGCCTCCTTTACCGATAACTTCACCAATTTTATTTTTAGGTATAGATGTCTTTATTGCCTGAGGAGCTAAATCTGAAAGTTCAGGTCTAGATTCACTTAAAACTTTAGCCATTTCACCAAGTATATGAGATCTAGCTGTGTTTGCTTTATTTAAAGCATCTTGAAGAATTTTTTCATTAATACCAGCAATTTTTATATCCATTTGAAGAGCAGTTACTCCATCTGATGTTCCAGCTACCTTGAAATCCATGTCACCGAGATGATCTTCATCTCCAAGAATATCAGTGATAACACAGTAATCATTCTCACTTTTCACTAAACCCATTGCTACTCCTGCAACAGCTTTTTTAAGAGGAATGCCCGCATCCATCATTGCTAGACTTGAAGAACAAACTGTGGCCATTGAACTTGAACCATTAGATTCTGTAATTTCTGAAACCACTCTTATTGCATATTCAAATTCTTCGGGATTCGGTAATACAGCCTCCAAGGCTCTTCTAGCTAATTTACCATGTCCAATCTCTCTTCGTTTAGGACTACCAATCATTCCAGCTTCACCAACTGAATAAGGAGGAAAATTGTAATGCAACATAAAAGGATCTTTAGAATCGCCTTGAAGCGTATCAAGTAACTGAGAAAGTTTTAGCGAATCAATTGTAGCGACTCCAATTGATTGAGTTTCTCCTCTTGTAAACAACGCAGACCCATGTGCTTGCTTTAAAAATCCTGTTTCAATATTAATTGGTCTTACGGTATCTAAATCTCTTCCATCTATTCTTGGTTGTCCATCTAATAGACGAGACCTAACAATAGATGATTCTAAAGACTTAAAATAATCTTTCGCTTTTTCAATTTTTTCCTCTTCTTCTTCCCCAAATTGGTTAGTTAAAAATTGTCTAGCATCCGAAACTGCTTCTTGCCGAAGAGCCTTCTCTGGAATTTGGTAAGCTTCCTCAATTTTTGAACTTACTGAATTAGAAACCATTTCCATAAGTTCTTGATCATCTTCTTCTAGAGTGTACTCAATTGGATTGACTTCAACTTGAGAAACCAACTCCTCAATTAAATCCAAACTTGGTTTCATTTCTTGTTGAGCGAACAGAATTGCTCCCAACATTTGATCTTCAGATAGCTCCTTTGCTTCTGATTCAACCATAAAAACTGCATCGGAAGATCCGGCAATAACCATTTCTAATTCTGATTTTTTTAGATCACTTAAAGATGGGTTTAATACGTAATTTCCATCAATAAAACCTACTTTTGCAGCGGATAAGGGGCCCTGGAAAGGTAACCCAGAAAGCTGTAATGCAGCCGATACACCTATTAATGAAATTATGTCAGCAGTGTCGTCTTTATCTATTGACAAAACAGTGCAAACTACTTGAACTTCTTGTGTATACCCTTTTGGAAAAAGTGGTCTAATTGGTCTATCTATTAACCTGGAAGTCAAGACTTCTCCTTCAGATGGCCTGCCCTCTCTTCTAAAAAAACTTCCGGGAATTTTTCCTGCAGCATAAAATTTTTCTATGTAATTTACTGTCAATGGAAAAAAACTCTGTCCTTCTTTTTGCGCTCCAGCAACTACAGTGACTAAAACTTGAGTGTCTCCTGAAGAAGCAATTACCGAGGCTGTTGCCTGCCTTGCTACTTTCCCGGTTTCTAATGATATTTCTCTACCTGCAATTAGTTTTTTGCAGGATACAATTTTACTTTTATCCATATTTTTTTAGATTTATTGAATCTATTATTTTCGGAGATTAAGCTCTTTCAAAACAGAACTATATTTTGTCTGATCATTCTTCTTAAGATAGTCTAAAAGTTTCCTTCTCTTATTTACCATTCTTATCAACCCCTGTCTCGAATGATGATCTTTTTGATGATCTTCGAAATGATCCTGAAGAGCTAAAATATTCTCCGTAAGAAGAGCAATTTGTACCTCAGGAGAACCGGTATCTAATTCAGATCTTGAAAACTTTTTTATTACTTCACTTTTCTTATTACTATCTAAGCTCAAGTGTTTTCTCCAACATTGTTAAAATTACCTAGTAATCTTTTGGGTTTTAAAAACCCATTATAACTTTCAACTATTCCCACGAAATTTTCTTTTTGATCAAAAAATCTAAAGAATCCGTCTTCTTTGGCCTCTTCCATCTCTATCATTTGGCCATTAGTTATTTTTTCTACTATTTCAGGGCGGCATTGTATCCTATCTAGGCACTTAAGTGCATCCCCTGAAGGGATTATTTTCTCATTTAAATTTTTTTCTGTTAAATCGTCTATATTTGAACTTTGACTTAAATCAAAACCTGCAGATTCAGTCCTTATCAAAGAAGAGATCGTCCCTAAAGATCCTAAAGACTCGCAAATATCTTCTGCTAGGGTCCTAATATAAGTTCCAGGCCCACACTTTACGGAAAATTTGAATTTATTTTCTTCAAAAGATTCAAGAGAAATACTGTGTATTATTACTTTCCTGCTTTTTATTTCTATTTCAATGCCCTTAACAGCATAATATCTATATGGCTTTCCTTTGTATTTAAGAGAAGAATAAATTGGTGGTTTTTGGTCAATTACTCCAACGAAAGATTTAAGCTTTTTTTCAAGAGCTAATCTAGAAGGAATTCTTTTAGATCTTTCAATGACCCTTCCATCCATATCTCCTGAATCTGTTTTGATTCCCAATGAAACCTCTGCTGAATATGTTTTATTTTCTTTAGTCAAAAAATTTACAAATTTAGTCATCTCTCCAATGCAAACTATTAAAATTCCTGAAGCCAGAGGGTCTAATGTTCCTGCATGCCCAATTTTCTTTTTTTTAGAGAACAAGCTTTGCAACTTTCTTACGAAAACTCCCGAGGAAATGCCTTTTGGTTTGTTTAAAATTAAAATGCCATCAATCATCTAATTCCTCTGCAAATAGAATTCTTGGAATTTTTCTAAGTTTCAAATTTTTTCCTAATTTTGCTTTGATAAAACCTTTGCTTTTGTCTAGACCTCTTTGAATGTCTAGAGGTTCCTCTGTGCTCAAATCTGTTAGATAAAAAATAGTGGCGTTGGACAGATCGTCACTTAAGTCAACTCTACTGATAGTAACGTTTTTTAATCTTGGATCTCTGAGTTCAAAAAGAAATATTGAAGCTACCTCTTTTTTTATTAGATCGCCGACTCTTTGTGACCTTTTAAATGGTGAAGATTTAAACAATTATATTTTTCTTTTAATTTCTTCTTTTTGGAAAACTTCTATCTTGTCCCCGATTTTTATATCTGAGTAATTTGAAATTCCAATTCCACATTCTGTACCAGATTTGACTTCTCTTGCTTCATCTTTAAATCTTCTTAAAGAATCCAGAATTCCTTCATGAATTACAATATTATCTCTAAGAACTCTTACATTCATATTTGCTGAAATTGTCCCTTCTTCAACTATTGAGCCAGCTACAAATCCAAATTTTGGAGATTTAAATACATCTTTAACTTTTGCGACCCCTTTAATACTCTCTTTAATTTCTGGGCTTAAAGAGCCTTCAATGGTTGATTTAATTTCGTCTATCAGATCATAAATAATTCCGAAGTATTTAATAGAAATTCCCTCTTCTTCAGCTAGTTTACTTGCAGCTGCATCTGCTCTTACATTAAAACCAAAAATAGACGCTTCAGATGCAATAGCTAAATTTACATCGTTTTCTGAGATTGGGCCTACCGAATCTAAAACGATTTTTATATTCACTTCGTCAACTTTTAGATTATTAATGGAGCCTACTAAGGCCTCCAAAGAGCCATTTGTATCAGATTTCAATACTAAATTTACAGAAGATTTTTCACCATTAGATACATTTGCAAACAAATTTTCAGTTGTAACTCCGCTTCTTTGAGCGAGTCTTTTATCCCTTATTTTTTTCGATCTATTTTCTGACAAAGCTCTTGCAGCTTTTTCGTCTTCTACAACTATGAATTCATCTCCAGCGTTTGGAGAATACTCTAAACCCGAAATAGATACTGGTTGGGAAGGCAGCGCTTCTTTGATATTTTCTTCTGAAAAATTTTTTAAGCTTCTTATTTTTCTATATTGATCTCCAACTAAAATTAGATCGCCAGTTTCTAATTTACCTTTTTTTACTAACAAAGTTGCAACTGCTCCTTCACCTTTTTTTACACCTGACTCAAGCACTAAACCTGCCGCAGGTCCTGAATGATTAGTTTTTAATTCTAAAACTTCTGCAACTAACAGAATACTATCTAACAAATCTTTAATGCCATCACCGGTCATTGCAGATACAGGAATCATTTGGGTATCTCCCCCCCAGTCTTCAGGAGTTAATCCAATTGCTGCAAGATCTCCTTTTACTTTATCAATGTCTGCGTCTGGCTTATCTACTTTGTTGATAGCTACTATTATTTCTACTTCTGCTGCTTTAGCATGATCTAAAGCTTCTTGAGTTTGAGGCTGCACGCTATCATCAGCTGCAACAACCAAAATCACGATATCAGTTAAATTCGCTCCTCTTGCTCTCATTTGTGAAAAAGCTGCATGTCCAGGAGTGTCTATAAAGGTGATGCTTTTATCATTATGAAGGGTCTGGTAAGCGCCAATTGCTTGAGTAATCCCACCTTCTTCAGTATCTGCTATAGAGGCTTTTCTTATGAAATCTAGAATAGAAGTCTTTCCATGATCTACATGCCCAAGAACGGATACCACTGGATCTCTGCCCTCTTCTTCTCCATCATAAGACAAATTTTCTATTAAATTTTCCTCATCATCTTTTTCCTCAATGGGAATTCCCAAATGCCCTAGTTCTTCTATTACTAAAAGCGCCGTCTCTTGATCTATTGTTTGATTAAGAGTTACCATGACACCGTTTGTCATTAAAGATTTTATTAAATCGGCAGACTTTATAGATAATGCCTTTGCTAGATCCGCTACGGATATAAATTCAGGAATCCTTACCTCTTTTTGAATGAATTCTGATGGTTTTTCGAAACTTTGAACATTCGCAGATAATTTAGTCTCTAAATATTTTTCACCCTCTAATTCTCTCTTATTTTTTTTACTATCATCTAATACAGAATTGGTTTTTTTTAAATTTACAGGCTTGTTTTGTTTTAAGGAAGTTTCTGATTTTTTTATTCGCCTTACTAAGTTACCTTTACTTTTTTCCTCAACTGATTGGTCTTTAATTACTTCTTTGGATTTCTCGGCAGAGACCCTTTTTCTTTCTGCATCATCAAAGTCTATGGTGCCGGAAAAATCTTTTGAAATTTCTGAGCTCGTTGCATCTTTATTTTGGTTTAATCTGGTAATTGAGACCTTTGAGTTTGTGCTGGCTTTGTTTGTAGTTTTTTTTAAAGAAATAGTTTTTTTGGAAGCTTTTTTGGAAGATTTAATAAAGTTAAGTAATATTTTTTTATCTTCGTTATTAATTTCTTCCTCAGCATTCTTATAGGTTAATCCAGCTGCTTGTATTTGGAGAAGCAACTCTTCAGAGGAATAACCGATTGCCTTAGCAATTTGACTTACTTTCATAATCCTCAATTAAACCAATCGGCTCTGGCCGCCATTATAATTTTTCCTGCTTCGTCTTCTGAAATTTCTAAAATGGGAGCAAGCTCATCAGAGGCAAGATCAGCTAATTCTTCCTTAGTTGAAACATTATTCTTTGTAAGTTTTTCAATCATTTCATTATCAAGTAAATCTATACTTTCAAGAGTGTTGTCTTTAGATTCTTCTTCCTCAATGTCAGATAATGCCAGTTCCAAAAGAGCAGCTTCTGATCTTTCTAAAAGAGCTTCAGAAATTTCTGAATCTATTTCTTCAATACTCTCTAGATCTTCTGAGGAGGCCTCAGAAATTTTTTGAATAGTATCAAAGCCACTTTGAATTAATTTTTCTGCTAAGTCGCTATCTACACCCATAAATTTAATTAATTTGTTTTCTGGAGAGTCTTCAGTAACCAAGTCTTCGTTTTCCCCACCAATTTGGATTTGCCAACCTATTAACTCGGAAGCTAGTCTAATATTTTGTCCATTTCTTCCAATAGCGAGGGCAAGATTTTCATCTTTTACCTTCACCTCCATAGTTCCATTTTCTTCATCTAAAACTATAGAAGTAACTTCCGCAGGAGACAAAGTATTTATAAGAAGTTTTGCGGGATCATCGTCCCAGACAACAATATCAATTCTTTCGCTGCCAAGTTCATTAGAAACAGCCTGAACTCTAGAACCTCTCATGCCTACACAAGCGCCAACAGGATCTATTCTGATATCATTAGTTTTAACGGCAATTTTTGTTCTTGCTCCAGAGTCTCTAGCCACCGCTCTAATTTGAATAACCTCTTCGGCGATTTCAGGGACTTCTAATTTAAATAATTCAACCACCATTTCTTTTGCACTTCTGCTCAAAATTAATTGAGATCCTCTGTTTTCCCTCTCAGCTTCTCCTAAGATTCCTTTTATTCGGTCGCCAATTCTGTAAATCTCACCTTGCACCAAATCTCTTCGAGACAAAGAAGCTTCTGCGTTATCGCCTAAATCAACAATGATAAATTCTCTAGTAACCTTTTTGACTGTGCCGTTAATCAAAGTATTTAAGTAAGGTCTAAACTTTTTAATTATTTCTAGTCGTTCAGCATCTCTTACTTTTTGCACTATTACTTGCTTTGCTGCTTGAGCAGCAATCCTACCAAAGTCAGGATTTTCAATTTGCTCTTTATCTACGTCGCCTTCTTTTAATTCTTTTTCATCAGCTAAATCACTATCAGCTAAAATATGTATTTCAGAATTCTCATAGTTTTCAAAATCAACTGCTGTCCAACACCTGAATGTTTCAAAGTCACCTGTTTCTCTATCTATTGAGACTCTAATGTCTACTTCTTCTTGATATCTTTTTTTTGCAGCGCTCGCTAACGCCAACTCAATAGCTTCAAATATAGTATCTTTTGGCAAATCTTTTTCATTCGACACTGATTCAGCTACCATCAATATTTCTTGATTCATTTTATGCTTGCTCCATATATATTAATTTTGAAGATAAATAATTCGAAGAACTTATTTTTTCGAGATCTTCGTTATGTTTTTTAATTTCTAAGAGATTATCTTCAGCTTTAATAAGCTTTCCTCTTAGAGTTTGTTTTATATTTTCTTTCATGAATTTTATTTCAACTTGATATCCAAGAAATGCTTTGTGTTGATTAAAATCAAAGAAAATTCTATCAATTCCAGGAGAAGAAACTTCTAATCTATAGTTAAAGTCTAAAAAATCTGAGTTATTTAAAATTTCCATGGTCTGGTTGCTTACTTTTTCACAATCTGACAAATTTATAGATGTATCGTTATTGTCTATATATAGCCTTATTAGTTTAGATCTAGAATTTCCTGAAATTTCTAAACCCCAAAAAATATACCCCAAAGAAATAATATCCTTTTCAATAGCAATTTTTAGTCTCTCTTTTATATCCATAATTTTATATTAAATAGGCCCTTATAGGGCCTATTTGGTAGCGGGGGCAGGATTTGAACCTACGACCTTCGGGTTATGAGCCCGACGAGCTACCAGACTGCTCCACCCCGCAATAAGTCGCAGGAGTATAGGATTTACAATAAATTTGGTCAAGTAAATTGGTGCCGAAGAGAGGATTTGAACCTCCACGAGCAAAAGCTCACTACCCCCTCAAGATAGCGTGTCTACCAGTTCCACCACTTCGGCACTCTTAGTCTGGTAAATCTTCAATTTCAATAATGTTATCTGAAACATCTTCTGCATTAACTGGTTCAGAAAAAATTTCTAATTCTGAGTCAAAATTTGTCTTTTGGTAAATCGATATCCCCAAAGTATTGATAAAAAAAACGAATACTAAGATCCATGTCAAAGTTGTTAAGGTGTTTCCAGATTCGATTGGACCAAGCATTCCATTATTGTTACCGCTCCCAAAGGCTGAACCGATATCTGCTCCCTTACCGTTTTGCATAAGAATGACAACTACTAATAAAATAGCAACGAATATTTGAAATCCTATTAAAAAACTAAGCATTTTTAAAAATTTTGGGCGATCTTAGCAAATTCTTCTCCATCAAGTGAAGCGTTTCCTACTAATAATCCTGAAATATTTTTTTCAGACAAAATTTCTTTTGAATTCGCCGCATTTACACTTCCGCCATATAAAATTTCTGATTGAATGTTTTTAGTTTCTAGAGTTGCTTTTATGAAATCTATGGACTCTCTAATACTCGATATTTCTGCAGAAATACCCGTTCCAATTGCCCAAATAGGCTCATAGGCAATGATTATTGAGTTTGATTTTAAGTTTTCAAAATTACTAAAAGACTCTAATTGTTTAAATAAGAAATTTTCTCTGTCACCGCTTTCCTTAGTTTCAAGGCTTTCTCCCACGCAGACTATAGGAGAAATTTTTTCATTAATTAATTTTTGAATCTTCTGGAAAACAATTGCATTAGTATCTCCTGCCATTCTTTGTTCAGAATGCCCAACAATACAATAATCAATCTCAGAGAAGTTTGATAAATGCTTAGAAGAGACCTGACCGGTAAAAGGGCCGGGGTCTTTTTCAGATACGTCTTGGCTTCCAGTTAATAAATATTTAGAAAAAGCAGATTTTTCAATAAAAAAAGGAATTTGTAAAAAGTTTGGACAAATTACGATTTGCAACGTTTCTCTAGAAGAAATCTCACCACAATTATTTTCAAATTTTAAAATCCAATCAGAAATATCTAGGCTATTCATTTTCCAATTAGCAATTAGATACTTCATGAAAGATTTTTAGCAAAACTCTCTAACTCTTCAGAAACGTTTTTAGTTTTAGCTGAATCATTACTTTCGACCATAATTCGTAATAATTTTTCTGTCCCTGACTTTCTAACGTTTATCCTTCCTTTATTATTAGTAATATCTGCTTCCAAGCGTTTTTTTAGTGCATTAAATTTTTTATTTTTTATTATTTTTTCAGGATCATTAGTTTTTACATTTTTCAAAACTTGAGGGTATTTTTTAAAGTTTTTTATATTTTTTTTATAAACTTTATTTGAAAAATTAATTGCATCTAAAAATTTAATTGCAGCGATAATACCATCCCCAGTTAGCGCAGAATCTAAACAAATTAAGTGCCCAGATTGTTCACCGCCTAGCTCCCAGCCTAATTCTTCAAGTTTTTCAAGAACGTATCTGTCGCCAACATCTGATCTTATCAATTCAATATCTAACTCTTTCAAGGCGTCTTCGAGACCTTGGTTAGTCATATGAGTACCAACGACTCCTCTAGTTCCTAAGTAAATATTGTGTTGAAATTTTTCTTTAGCCAATAAATATAAAATTTGATCTCCATCTATCTCGGTCAAATCTTTACTTACAAACACTAATCTATCTCCATCTCCATCTAATGCAAGCCCAAAATCCGCATTATTTTCAGCTACCGCTTTTTTCAAACATTCAATATCAGTTGAACCGCAATTTTTGTTTATATTCAATCCGTCAGGCTTATTGGATATAACCTTTAAGTCAGCTCCTAATTCTTTAAAAACCTTTGGTGCTACGTCATAGGCTGCTCCATTCGCCACATCAAGCACTAATTTTAATCCAGAAAAATTTTCGTTTTTAGTTAAAGCTTTTTTACAAAACTCTATATATCGCCCTCCAGCATCAGAAATTCTATTAGCCTTTCCTAGACAATCCGCTTCAACAACTTGAAACTTTTCGTCAATCATCTGCTCAATTCTATTTTCAAGCTCTTCGGATAATTTTTTCCCTCTGTTGTCAAAAAATTTTATTCCATTGTCTAGATACGAATTGTGTGAAGCGCTTATAACCACTCCCGCCGCATTTTTAAAAGAATTTGCTAAAAACGATATTGCCGGAGTAGGAAGTGGGCCAACTAACTTAACGTCTATGCCAGCTGATATAAATCCAGATTGAATAGCAGTTTCAAGCAGGTATCCAGAAATTCTCGTATCTTTTCCAATAATAACCGAAAAAATGCCCATCTCAGAGAAAACTTTTCCTGCGGCCCAACCAAGTTTTAAAACGAATTCAGGATTTGTGATTTCGTTAATTGGCCCTCGAATACCATCAGTACCAAAAAATTTTTTCTTTTTAACAAACATGTTCTCAATTTTCTAACTTATTTGATAATTTTGCTACATTATGAACTCTTAGAATGTTCGCGCCATTTTCAGCTGCAATTATACTAGCAATAGCTGATTTTTCGTCTATATCTTCAATTTTTGCTTCATTAAATAATTTTTTTAAAAATCCTTTTCTTGATAAACCAATTAAAACTTTATTTTTGTATTGAGAATAATCAAAGTCAAAAAGCAATTTTTTATTTTCTTCAAATGTTTTATCGTATCCAAATCCAGGATCTAAAATAATATTTTGTTCTTTTATTCCAAAGACCGTAAGTTGATTAATCTGAGCTTTAAAAAAACTATCTAAGTCTTCCTCTAACGATTTAGTTCTATCTCTAGAGTTATGCATTACACAAATAGGTACATTATGATTTTTGACTAATTTCCTTCCTGAAATTGAAGTCAATCCACTAACATCGTTTATTAGTCCGATCGGGAATTTAAGAACCTCTTTCATGACTTCTGGCTTTCTGGTGTCAATTGAAATTATCGATTTAGTCTCTGAAATCAGTTCTAAAACTGGTATCAATCTGTCTAATTCTTCTTGAGTAGAAATTGGAGAATACCCCGGCCTGGTAGATTCTGCTCCTATATCAATAAATGATGCTCCTGACTTTTCCAAGAAATTAATTTCTTTAATAATTTTTCTTAAATCAAATTCAGAAGTTAAATTATTAGAAATAAACTTACCACCGTCTGAGAAAGAATCAGTTGTAATATTTATTATTCCCATGACAAGAGGCTTATCAAAGATAAGCTCCTTGTTTCCGAAAAGCATTCTAAAATTTAAGTTTGATTTGCTGGATCAGATATAGGTGGGTTAGGTTTCTTCTTTCTAGAGTCCTTTGTATCAGTGTCGTCTGAGTCTCCAGCTCTAGGTTTTGCTCCAGCCATAATGTCGTCTATTTGGTCAGTATTTAATGTCTCAAATTCAACTAACGCTTTCGCCATGGCGTGAAGTTTCTCAATGTTTTTATTGAGAAGATCCGTAGCGGTTTTATAGCATCTATCAATAATTTTCTTTGACTCCTCATCAATTAACTTTGCAGTTTGATCTGAAAAGACGGTAGATGAGTTTGAAGCCGATCTACCAAGAAATGGTTCATCATTTTCATCTTCATATCTCATAGGTCCTAATTTCTCGGATAAACCCCATTTAGTTACCATATTCCTGGCAAGTTCAGTGGCTCTCTCAATATCATTTGAGGCACCAGTAGTTACACCTTTGTCTCCATAAATTAGTTCTTCGGCAATTCGGCCACCGAAAAGACCGCATATTCTATCGAGAATTCCTTGTTTGCTTAGACTATATCTGTCTTCTTCTGGGAGGAATACTGTAACCCCTAGCGCTCTTCCTCTAGGAATAATAGAAACTTTATAAACTGGATCATGCTCGTCAAGCTCTCTTCCTATGATTGCATGACCAGCTTCATGATAAGCAGTTCTCGTTTTCTCTTCCAAAGACATAACCATAGACTTTCTCTCAGCGCCCATCATTACTTTATCTTTTGCAAGTTCTAACTCATTCATAGTTACTTTTTTCTTTCCTGATCTGGCTGAAAATAACGCAGCTTCGTTAACTAAGTTTGCTAAATCGGCACCAGAAAAACCTGGAGTTCCTCTAGCGATGTATGAAACTTCAACGTCCTCAGAGATTGGGACATTTCTACAATGCACTTTAAGAATTTGTTCTCTCCCTCTGATGTCAGGTAAAGGAACTACAACCTGTCTGTCAAATCTTCCTGGTCTTAATAAAGCCGGGTCCAGAACATCCGGTCTATTAGTAGCGGCGATAATAATGATTCCTTCATTTGCCTCAAATCCGTCCATTTCTACTAAAAGCTGATTAAGTGTTTGTTCTCTTTCGTCATGGCCACCACCAAGACCGGCTCCTCTGTGTCTTCCTACAGCATCGATTTCATCAATGAAAACTATGCACGGAGCTTGCCTTTTGGCTTGCTCAAACATGTCTCTAACTCTTGAGGCACCAACACCGACAAACATCTCAACGAAATCTGAACCAGAAATAGAGAAAAATGGAACTTGTGCTTCTCCTGCTATAGCTCTAGCTAAAAGAGTTTTACCAGTTCCTGGAGAACCGCTCATCAAAATACCTCTGGGAATTTTTCCACCCAATCTTTGAAATTTTGAGGGATCTTTTAAAAAATCAACCAATTCTTGGACTTCTTCTTTAGCCTCTTCAACACCAGCAACATCTTTAAAAGTAGTTTTTACTTTTCCTCCTTCAAGCATTTTTGCTTTGCTTTTACCAAAACTCATTGGCCCGCCTCGGCCTCCCATTCCTCCTTGCATCTGGCGCATGAAGAAAAAGAAGATAGCCAATATTATTAAAATTGGAAAGCTAGCAACCAGTAGCTGAGTCCAAATGCTTTCTGTTTGAGGCTCTTCACCAAAAACTTCAACTTGGTGTTCAAACAAATCGTCCATTAACTGGTTGTCTTGAACATAAATTGGCCTTGTGGTTTTGAAAGAGGTTCCGTCTTCTTTGAAACCATTGATAGAATATCCATCTCCTTCAAATGAAACACTGGCTATTTGGTCTTTATTTACAAGAGATACGAACTCTGAGTACGTAATATTTTCTGAACCCGGACCTTGATTAAAGTTTTGTAAAGCAAAAAAAGTTGCTCCAGCAATGAAAAGCCAGATAAAAGTGTTTCTTAAAAATTGGGACATAATATTTTATAAATCTATAATTTATCGATACCCAAAATGTAACATTCTTTCGAAGTTGATCTTGAAGCATCAGGTTTTATTCTTTTAATTTTTCGGAAGCGATTTTTCAATTCATTTTTTAAAAAATTCATAGAATCACCCTCAAAACATTTACATAAGTATTTTCCACCAATTTTCAGAAAATTGTCTACTATACTTATCTCTATTTCTAATAAGGATTTCATGTTTTCAGTGTCAATTATACTCACTCCACTTATATTGGGGGCGATATCAGATAAAACAATAGATACCTTATTTAAATTGATCTTGTGAATATCTTTTAAGTCAATTTGAAAAAAATTTACGTTTTTTATTTTTTTCATCGGCAAAACATCTATTGCAATTATTGAACCTGAATCACCTAGAATGTTACTTACTACCTGACTCCAACCGCCTGGAGAAGAACCAATATCAAGAACTTTATCTCCAACCTTAATAATTTTATTTTGTTTTTGTATCTGAATTAATTTATAAGCAGCCCTAGATCTAAAACCCTCTTTTTTTGATAGAGAATTATATTTTTCTCCCTTTGAATAAGATGCATGTTTTGTCATGAAGATTTAAGAATGTTTTGTGGATACTATCTCATATTCTTTGAATCCTGAGGGAGTTTCAAACTTTATAATTTCGCCTTCTTCTTTACCTATAAGCGCCTTAGAAATAGGAGATGAATAAGATATTTTACCTTTTTTTACATCGGCTTCATCCTCACCAACAATTTTATAGGTCACCTCTTTTTCTGAGCTCATTTCAAAAAGTGTAACAGTTGCTCCAAATATAATTCTTCCGGATTCTGGGATATTCTTTACCTCTATTACTTGAGATCTGGATAGCTTAGATTCTACTTCTCTAATCCTAGCCTCTGCTAGACCTTGTTGTTCCTTTGCTGCATGGTATTCAGCATTTTCTTTAAGATCACCAAATTCTCTGGCTTCTGCGATGGCTTTTGATATTTTTGGCCTTTCAGTTAAAAGTTTTTGAAGCTCTTCTTGCAAAGCGACCTCTCCTTCTTTAGTCATGGGCTCTCTGTCAGACATAATCAACTACATATCTTGTAATTTTCTATAAGACCAATCAACCTTTTTCGTAATTACTTCACAAATAGCTTTTGCGCCTTTAATAGTTGTAGTGCAACAAATTTTTTCATCTAATGCAGTTCTTCTTATTGAAGCAGAATCTAAAATTGATTCTCTGCCCTCTGTTGTGTTTATAACAAGATTGACTTCTTTATTTTTCATCAAATCTACTATATTTGGCCTTCCTTCTATAACTTTTTTTATTTGGCTTACTTTAAAGCCCATATTTTTTATAACACTCGCGGTTCCTTTAGTTGCAATTAAGTTGAAATCTTCTTCAACCAACGAAGGTACTATTTCAGATAAAAATTGTTTATCTGTGTCCCTTACGCTTATAAAAACCGATCCTTTTTTTGGAATTTCTACTCCTGCGCCAACCTCTGCTTTTTCAAAAGCCTCTGCAAATGAATTCCCTATTCCCATTACTTCACCTGTAGATCTCATTTCTGGGCCAAGTATAGGATCTACGTTTTGAAATTTACTGAATGGCATCACAGCTTCTTTCACAAAAAACCCTTCTAAGTTTGGTACATTTTGAAATTTTAAATCTTTTAAACTTTTACCAGCCATTACCCTCGCAGCCACCCTTGCTAGAGGAACGCCTAATGCCTTCGAAACAAAAGGAATAGTTCTAGAAGCTCTAGGGTTTACTTCTAATATATAAACTTTGTTATTAACGTAGGCCAATTGAACGTTAACTAAGCCAATTATTTTCATATTGGATATTACCTTTTCAACTTCAACTTCAATCTTATTAATTGCCTCTTTTGAAATATCGTAGGGAGGAATTGAACATGCGGAATCGCCAGAATGGACTCCAGCTTGTTCTATATGTTGAAGGATTCCGCAAATGACAAATTCTTTTCCATCGCTAATTGCTTCAACATCAAATTCAATTGCTACATCTAAAAACCTATCCAATAGTACAGGATTGGAATCATTAACTTGAAAAGCGCTGCTTAAATATTTTTTAAGATCTTCTTCATCGTATACGATTTCCATGGCTCTTCCCCCTAGAACATAGGAAGGTCTTACAACCAATGGGAATCCTATTAAAGTTGCAACTTCGATAGCTTCTGTTTCATTTGAAGCCATTCCATTTGGTGGTTGAGACAGATCATATTTTTCTACAAAATTTAAAAATCTTTCTCTATCTTCAGCTAAATCTATTTGATCTGGAGATGTGCCCAAAATTGGAACGCCCAAATTGTCAAGTTCGTTTGCAAGCTTTAGAGGGGTTTGTCCACCATATTGAACAATCAAACCTATTGGTTTTTCAAGTTCAACTATTTCAATGACGTCTTCAAGTGTAATTGGCTCAAAATATAAGCGGTCGGAAGTGTCATAATCGGTGGAAACTGTTTCGGGGTTACAATTAACCATAATAGTTTCGTAACCGTCTTCTTTGAGAGCTTGAGCGGCGTGAACACAACAATAATCAAATTCTATGCCTTGTCCAATCCTATTTGGCCCTCCTCCCAAAACCATAATTTTTTTATTTTTAGAGGGTTCTGCCTCGCACTCATCCTGATAAGTAGAATACATGTAGGCAGTAGATGTTCTAAATTCAGCTCCACATGTATCGACTCTTTTGAAAACTGGATTTATATTCAAACTTTTTCGAGTATTTCTTACTTCTACTTCATTAATATTTAATAATTGAGATATTCTTTGATCAGAAAAACCTCTTTTTTTCGCACCAAGAAAATCAAAATCGTTTTCCAAAAATCCTTTTTTCTTTATCAAGTTTTCATAGCTTACTAGCTCTTGTAATTCACTTAAAAACCAAGGGTCAATTCCTGATGCTTCATAAATTTCTTCAACTTCATAACCTCTTCTGAAAGCTTCAGCAATATAAAAAATCCTTTCAGGAGAAGGAGAAATTAATTTAGATCTAATTTCGGTTTTCGTCGGCTTCGTGTCAAACTCCTCTAATCCACTCTTCCCAATTTCTAAACCTCTAATCGCTTTTTGAAAGGATTCTTGAAATGAAGAGCCAATGGCCATCACTTCGCCTACAGATTTCATCTGCGAAGTTAAAATTTCATCTGCACCTGGAAACTTTTCGAAATTGAACCTTGGAATCTTTGTGACCACGTAATCTATTGTGGGCTCAAAAGAGGCGGGAATTCCATCATCACTGATATCATTTTTTAACTCATCTAAGGTGAATCCTACCGCCAACTTTGCTGCTATTTTAGCTATTGGAAATCCTGTAGCTTTTGAAGCAAGAGCTGAAGATCTTGAAACTCTAGGATTCATTTCAATAATGACCATTTCGCCATTTTTAGGATTTATAGAAAATTGAACATTCGAACCTCCTGTTTCAACACCTATTTCTCTTAATATTGCCATAGAAGCATTTCGCATTTTTTGATATTCCTTATCAGTTAAGGTTTGAGCTGGAGCTACAGTAATGGAATCACCAGTATGAACCCCCATTGGATCAAAATTTTCTATGCTGCATATTATTATGCAGTTGTCTGCTTTGTCTCTGACTACTTCCATTTCGTATTCTTTCCAGCCGGATAAATATTGGTCAATATAAAGTTCAGATGTTGGAGAAAGATCAAGTCCCCTTTCACAAATTTCTTCAAATTCATCCGGATTATATGCAATTCCACTTCCAGATCCTCCCATAGTGAAATTTGGACGGATAATACAAGGAAAGCCTACTTGGTCTAAAATTTTTTGCGCTTCCAAAAGATTATGAGCAAGTCCAGCTTTTGGTGTTTTTAGGCCAATTTTTTTCATGCATGAAGCAAAAAGTTCTCTATCCTCGGCTTTATCAATTGCTTCTTTTGTAGCACCTATCAGCTCAACATCGAATTCCTTTAAAACTCCATGTTTGTTTAGATCGAGAGCTGCATTAAGGCCTGTTTGTCCACCCATGGTGGGTAAAATTGCATCCGGTCTTTCTTTAGAAATTATTTGTTTTAAGGATCTCCAATTTATAGGCTCTATATAAGTAGAATCAGCTAATTCTGGATCAGTCATAATTGTAGCCGGATTAGAGTTAACCAAGATAACTCTGAAACCTTCCTCTTTTAAAGCTTTACAAGCTTGAACACCCGAGTAATCAAATTCACAGGCTTGGCCTATTACAATAGGACCAGCTCCAATTATCAATATAGAGCTAATATCTTTTCTTCTAGGCATTTTTTTTAAATAACCATGTTCTGAATAAACTTATCAAACAATCTTCTAATGTCCTGTGGTCCAGGGCTAGCTTCTGGATGCCCTTGAAACCCAAATACTTTACCTTCATCGTAAGAAATTCCTTGTATTGTGTTATCAAACAAAGATCTATGGGTAACCTCAACGTTATTATTATTTTTGACGCTACTATCACTAACAGTAAACCCATGGTTTTGACTTGTTATATATACTTCATTAGTTTTTAGGTCTTTCACCGGATGGTTAGCACCATGATGTCCAAATTTCATTTTTTCTGTCTTTAATCCAAGAGCAAGTCCTAGTAATTGATGACCTAAACAAATTCCAAAAATTGGTATCTTTTTTTTCAAGAAAACCTTGATTGCATCTATAGCGTATCTACAAGGATCTGGGTCCCCAGGACCGTTTGATAGAAAAATACCATCTGGCTTCATTTTCAAAACTTCTTCAGCCGAAGTTTTTGCTGAAACTACAATCACCTCGCATCCTCTATCCACTAAAAGACGCAAAATGTTATGTTTCACTCCAAAATCATATGCAACTACTTTGAGAATATTTTTTTTTGAATTTTCATTTTCCGTTCCTTCTTTCCAAACATATTTGTCGGTGCAAGTTACCTTTTGCGCTAAATCCTTTCCTTTGAGATCTCCAAATGAATTAAACATCGAGTTAATTTTAGTGTTAGAGAGATTCTCTTTCGAAATCACTGCAGGTTGTGAGCCCTCCTCTCTTAAAATTCTTGTAAGTTTTCTGGTATCAATTCCAGCAATACCAATAATTTTTTTCTTTTTTAAAAAACTATTCAGGCTTTCTTCATTCCGCCAGTTGCTTGTGAATTTTGTCTGCTCTCTTATGACAATCCCTTTACACCCACCATTGAAAGATTCTAGGTCTTGATTGTTTGTACCAACATTGCCAATATGTGGATAAGTGAAACAAACAATCTGATCTGTATAAGAAAGATCGGTTATTACCTCTTGGTATCCCGACATAGAAGTGTTGAAAATAATCTCTCCGACTTGAGGCTCATCAGAACCAAAAATCTCTCCAAAAAAAATATGCCCAGATTTTAAAGTGAGTTTTGCTTCTTTATTTTTTTTATTATTCAAAGCTATTGATTAAAAAAAATCGCGACATAGAAGAAACTCTAAGTATCGCGATAGTTACGTCTAATGCCGATTGCATTAAAAAACGACTATAATGAAATATAGACGTTTAGTCCATGGATATCTTTAAAGAAAATGATAAAAAGCTCAGAAGACATAAAAAAAATGAGAGAAGCGGGCAAAATAGCTGCTAAAACTCTTGAAATGATCGAAGAATTCATCAAGCCTGGTGTAAGTACAGGAGAACTTGATAGCATTTGTCATAAATTCATCACGGAAGACCAAAGATGTATTCCAGCACCGCTCAATTATAAAGGCTTCCCTAAATCTATCTGCACTTCTGTCAATCAAGTGGTATGTCATGGAATTCCAAGTGAAACAAAAATTTTAAAAAACGGTGACATAATGAATATCGACGTAACCGTTATCAAAGACGGGTTCCATGGAGATACGAGCAAAATGTTTTTTGTTGGAAAAGAAAAGCCCCATACTAAAAAATTAGTGGAAACGACTCAAAAATGCATGTACGAAGCCATCAAAATTGTTCGTCCGGGAGTACGACTTGGAGACATTGGACACAAGATTCAGACAATTGCAGAAAATAATCATTATTCTGTTGTAAGAGACTATTGTGGTCATGGAATTGGAAGAGTCTTTCACGAGGATCCTCAAGTACTTCATTATGGTCAGCCAAATACTGGTTTAGCTTTAAAAGAGGGAATGTGTTTTACGATAGAGCCAATGATTAATATTGGAACACATGAAACTAAATTATCTAAACAGGATGGCTGGACAGTTGAAACACTTGATGGGAGGCTTTCCGCTCAATGGGAGCATACAATATTAGTTACCCCTGATGGTTTCGAAGTTCTAACAATTCGTGAAGAAGAATCAATACAATGAACCCTCTTATTTCTGAAGTAAATTCTTATCCATTTGATAGATTGCGAAATCTTTTGGGCAAATCGTCACCAAAAAAAAATAAAAACGATTTTATAAATTTATCTATCGGAGAACCGAAGCAAAATTCAAACAAAGAAATCTTAAAAATCCTAAAAAAAAATGAAAACCTTTTTTCTCAATACCCTCCAATTGAAAGTATTCGAGAACTAACCGATAGTTATAAGACATATTTGAATAAAAGATTTGGTGTTTCAAATATCGAAAATGAAAATATTTTAAATTTGGGTGGAACTAGAGAAGGCACCTTTTCAGTAATTCAATCTTTATTTAACAGATCTTTAAAATCAAAAAAACCATTTATTTTTATGCCAAATCCTTTCTATCAAATTTATGGAGGCGCGTCTTTATTTGCTGGTGCAATTTCTAAACATATAAATCTAAATGAAGAAAAAGATTTTATCCTTGACCTAGACTCTGTAAGTGAAAGCCAGTGGCAAAAGTGTCAACTTCTAATAATGTGCTCCCCTTCCAATCCCACAGGAAGCGTCATGGAAAAAGAAGAAATTTTAAAAGTTATTAAACTTTCTAGGAAATATAATTTTTATATTGTCAGCGATGAATGTTACATAGATATCTATCGTAAAAAACCTCCAGAAAGTTTTATTCAAGTATCTATTGAAAAGTATGGAAACATGAAAAATATTGTTTCTCTTCATAGTTTATCCAAAAGATCAAACCTACCGGGATTTAGATCTGGAATGATTTGTGGAGACAAAAAACTCATAAAAAATTTTAAAAAATACAGAGCCTTTCACGGGGTAAGCATCCCTTTACCAATTCAGATGGCAAGTTCCGCTGCTTGGAAGGATGAAAAAACAGTATTTAAGAATAGAGATTTTTACAAAGAAAATTTTGAACTTGCAAAAAAAATTCTTAATTATGATGCTCCCGAAGGAGCTTTTTATATGTGGTTAAAAACTGAAGATGGTGAAAAATTTTCTAAAACTTTATTTATTGAAAAAAATATTGTTACTCTTCCTGGAAAATATCTTGCTGTTTCCAAAAATGGCAAGAATCCTGCTGAGAACTATGTAAGAATTGCTTTAGTCCACAACAAAAAAATCGTTGAAGAGGCTTTAGAAAAAATTTCAGAAATTTTATGACAAATAAGACTTGGCGAGGTTATGGCTTGGGTACCAAAAACAATAAAGGTGCCTATATTGAAATGTATTTCGCTCCAGAAAACATAATAGAAACGTCGAATGTAGTCGTTGATCCCGATGATGAAATTATTAAAAAATTTGAAATAGTTTTTGTATCAGATGATAAGCCGCCTGAATCAGTCAGTGAAGCTTATCTAAAACTTCATTTATTATCATTAAGAAAAGTTAAGCCAAATGAAACAAACTTAGATGGTATTTTTAATATTCTTCCAAATGTTGCTTGGACATCTCTTGGGCCGGTTGATGCTGAAGAGCTCTCTAATTTTCTTTATGAAAATAAAGGAAAAGGGGTTCCAGTTAAGGTTTTCTCCATAGATAAGTTTCCTAGTTTGACCGACTACGTTTCTTTGAGTGATGTCAGAATTGCAGACGCAAGTCGTGTAAGACTTGGAGCGTATCTTGGCCCAGGTACTACTGTAATGCATGAAGGATTCGTAAACTTTAATTCTGGAACGCTTGGTGAAGCCATGGTTGAAGGAAGAATTTCCCAAGGAGTTATAGTAGCCGAAAATTCTGATATTGGAGGAGGCGCGTCTACTATGGGTACCCTTTCAGGAGGAAATGAAATAAAAATTTCTGTTGGAAAAAATTGCCTTTTAGGAGCAAATTCCGGGCTTGGTATTCCTTTGGGTGATAGATGCACCATAGAGGCAGGATTATATTTAACAAGTGGTTCAAAAGTTGAAATTCTTAACGAAAATGGAGATGTAGAAACTTCTTTGAAAGCCAGCGAGTTAGCAAATAAACCTGATCTTTTATTTTTAAGAAATTCATTGACTGGCGCTATCCAATGTAAAAAAAATAAAAATGTAAATAAGCTCAATAAAGATTTGCATGACAATTGAGGAGTCATTAAGAGAAGAATATAAACCAGCTAGCTTTCTAAGAAGAATCTTAGCTCTTTTCTACGATAGCCTGTTATTAGCTGGAATTATATTGGGATACTTGCTTATAATTACTTTAGTATTTGGAGGTACTTTTGAAAGTATTTCAGAAAGAATATTTTTACAATTTTCTTACTTAACCCTAGGCGTGATTTTTTTCACTTATTTCTGGAAGGTAAACAAAGGGCAAACATTAGGAATGCAAGTCTGGAAAATAAGGATAGTTGGAGATGAAAATAACGAACCCTCTACAAAAAATCTTATTTATAGAAGCTTATTAGGATTTGTTTTCAATTTAGCTTTTGGGTCAAATTATTTGTTTATTTTTTTTAATAAAGACAAAAAATCTATCAATGATTTATTGTCAAAAACTAAAACAATAAAAATCAATTAAGTTTTAACATTCTTATTCCGATTAGAGCTACTAAAAGCGAAGGAAGAAGTATCGCCAAAGATGGTGAAACATTGTTAATGATTGCTATGTTTCCAAAAATCTTTAATATCAAATTGAAACCAAAAGCCATTAGAGAACCAAAAAGAAGTCGCTCGAGATTTTTATTTTTTGAAAATAAAATAAGCGATAATGATAAAGATAATAAAATTATTGCAATCGCAGAAAATGGTTCAAGAAGTTTTTTCCAAAATTCGTATGAAATTTTTTTTCTTTCTCTTTCCGGTCCAGTTTGGGTGAGAATTTTAAAAACCTGAGAGAGAGACATTTCTTTGAGCCCTAATTTTTCATTAATCCCTACGACAGGTGCATTTTTCCAATAAAAAGCTTCGAACTCTTTTTTATTGATATTTTCAAAAGCATTATTTAATTGCCAACTGTCTTCTTGAACTTCAAAAGATTCAGCTTCAACTATAGTTGAAAGTTTTTTATCTGGACCTAAAAAATAAAGGATAACGTCAGAGCCGCGACTTTTTTCAAAAGAAAAATTAGCCATAACATTGTCTTTTTGGATCCATTGAGAAGTTTTAACAATTTCTTCTTTTTTATATTTCAAGTTATTTGCTGCACTTTCTAGAGTTGGAGTGAAAAATTCAAAACTTAATAAGGTTAAAAATAAAACAATAATGATGGGTTTCAAAATATTCAAAACACTACTACTTAATGATTTTCCTAAAATTTGTGCTGCAATTAATTCTCCCGAGTCGCTTAAAAACCCAAAAGTTAAAATAGCTGAAATGACAGCGCACAGGGGTAAAATTTCACATAATCTTCCCAACGAAATTAAAAAAAGATATTTGAACATTTTTCCAAAGCTGTAATCGTTATTTAAGTCTTCTAACTCTTTTACAAGATTTAAAAGCAAGTCCAAAGAAAGAACTAAGAAACATACAAAAAAAAGAATTTTTAAAGATTCCCAAAAGAATATCTTGTCCATAGTGTCTCCAAAAATTGCTTTCAACTTATAACCTCATAAAAAATGATATTGAAAATTACCGAAACTAAAATTACGAGCAACAAAAGTTGTAAGAACCACTTTTTAGAATATTTTTTGGCGATAACTGAATTGAAATTAAAAATAAATCTTTCAAACCCGAAAAGGAATATTGCTAGCATTGCAAATAAGCCATGAATTATATAAAAAATTTGCATGGGTTTAAAAATATTCTCCTCAATAAAGGCTTTTTGGCCTATCACTAGGCCATAGTACGATAAAAAAATTACCAAGCCTGAAAAGACCAAAATAAATCTACCGTTTTCCTGCATTCTTAAGCTAAGAGGTGCAGCAATCATCACAGATATAATTAACATCAAACCTAATGAGAATCTTTCTAAAATTTCTGATACATAAATTTGGTTATCGGTCTCTTTAAGTAATTCATTCCAAGTTTTAGAGTTAATTTCTTTGCTTGCTTGTATTTCGTTTTTTGGAAAAAGGAAAAAAAGACTTTCGAAATCTAAAAAAAAGTTATTCTCTTCAAGGGGGATAAATAACTCCCCATTCTTGAATAAAATTTTGTTATAAATTTGATCATTTGAATTAGCAGAAACCTCCTCAGAATTAAGTATGTAATTTAAATCTTCTGATTCAATTTTTGCAAAAATGTTTTGGAAGCCAAGATCTGACGCACCCTCAGCAAAAAAAATACCATTCAATTCTTCTATTTCGTTAATTTTGCCTTCTCCCATCAGTTTAAAATTATCAGCAAAAGATTGAGATTTAGACAAAAAGCTGAGCTGTTGATTTGATGTGGGAGCTAAAAAGAAAGAATTAAAAATAAGAAAAATGGATAGAAAAATTGATGGAATCAGGCAAATTAATACTATTCCTGATTCACTTAACCCAGCTTGATTAGCAAAGGTTATTTCATTTGTTTTTTTTAAATTATAAATGGCAATTAAAGTACCAATGAACAAAGACGTTGGGATAGCAATTTCTAGTAACGAAGGTATTGAAAAAATTAAAACTAAACCTACAAGACTAGGGTACAGTTCGCCATTTGATGCTTTCTCAAGAAATCCTATAGATTCATTAAAAAATAATATTCCAAAAAGTATAAAAAAAGTTATAAGTAACGTTTTTAGCAATTGGTTTAATATATAAAAGGATATAATTTTTGGCATAATACTTTTAATTATCTTACACACATTATCTAACAAATTTAGATTGGAGCAAAAATGAAAAAATTAATTTCTATTTCAATGAATTTAAAAAAAATTGAGGCTTTAAAAAGTTTAAACTCAGAATGTTTAGTGATCGGTATCTATGAGGACAAAAATTTAAATGAGATTACAAAAATATTAAATTCCGACTCCTCTGGTTTACTAAAAAAACTTTTAACTAGAAAAGAGCTTACGGGAGCTTTAAAAAATCAATTGTATTTACCCGATATGAGTGGTTTTAAAGCCAACAAAGTTTTTCTTGTGGGTCTTGGTAAAAAAAATAAAGAACTAAATGAAGACGAATTTTCACAGTTGAGCAGCACAATTTCTAAAATAACAATTTCTTCTAATGCTAAAGACGTTGATATTTTCCTTCCCGAAATAAAAGTCAAATTAAAAAAACCATCTTGGGTTTATAAAATCTTATCCAGAGACCTAGAGTCTGGGTGTTATCAATACTTTTTTGAAGGAAAAAAAACACAGCCAAAAAATAAATTAAAAAAAATAAACTTTCTTAATTTGGCAGGTAATGAGAGTAAAGCAAAAATACTTTCTTCTATTAAAATGGGACATGTTATTGGCGCTGGAATGAACACTTCCAAAGATCTTGCAAATACCCCTGCAAATATATGCACGCCAAGTCACTTAGCAAAACAGGCAAAACTCATAAGTAAGACTTTTCCTTCAATCAAAACAAAAGTTTTAGGTGAGAAAGAAATGAAAAAATTAGGAATGGATTGTTTACTCTCTGTCGGTAACGGTAGTGCTCAAGAATCTAAATTTATTATCATGCAGTATTCCGGAGGAAAAAAAACCTCCAAACCTCATATCATAGTTGGCAAAGGAATCACTTTTGATACTGGAGGTATAAGCATTAAACCAAGTCCTAACATGGACGAAATGAAATATGATATGTCAGGTTCAGCTAGCGTATTTGGAACTATGAGAGCAATAGCTGAAATTAAGCCTAAACTGAATATTATTGGAGTGGTGGCTTCAGCTGAAAACATGCCAAGTAGCACAGCGACTAAGCCTGGGGATGTGGTGAATACCTTGTCTGGACAAACTGTTGAAATTTTAAATACTGACGCCGAAGGTAGGTTAGTTTTATGTGATGCACTTACATATATTGAAAGGTTTAAACCAGCAAGTGTAATAGACATTGCAACTCTAACAGGTGCTTGTGTAGTTGCCTTGGGTCATCAAGCAACAGGTTTATTATCCAATGATCAAAATTTAGCTGATAATATTTTAGAAAGCGGATATTCTAGTTGCGACAAAGCTTGGCAACTCCCCCTTTGGGATGAATATCAGAGCGATATTAATAGTAAATATGCGGACATCGCAAATATTGGAGGAAGAGCAGGAACAATTACTGCAGCTTGCTTCCTTTCAAGATTTACTCGCTCTTATAAATGGGCTCATTTAGATATTGCTGGTACTGCTTATGGAGGACGCGTAGGTAAAACTTCTAGCGGAAGACCTGTTCCACTTTTAACGGAGTATCTGTTGTCTAGAAAACAATAGATGAGTTCAGTAAGTTTTTTACAAGCTGGATTTTCAGAAGACCTCGCCATAGACTATGTCTGTGATCTTACAGGGAAGATAATTCAAAAAAATTTACATGATGCAACTTCAAAAAAAATTTTTATTAGATGCAACGATGCCAAACAAGCAATTAAGTTAGATGAAAGAATGTGGGGATATCCAAAACATATTTTTATTCCTCATAAAATTTCTACCGAAAAAAACTCTAAAGATTGTGAAGTCTCAATTTCTTATCCAGGGATTAAAAACAATGAAGAATTTTATTATTTGGTAAACCTTAATCCTCAATTACCATCTAATTATAGCGAATACAAAGAAACCTTTCAGATAGTTATAAAAGATAACTCAACCAATCAAGAAATTGCCAGAGAGAGCTACAAAAAATGTCTTGGCGATGGAATAAAACCGAAATATATAGAAGAAAATGAAGAAAGTTTTTGAACCAAAACAAATTGAAAGAAAATGGTACAAATTTTGGGAACAAAATAATCTCTTTAGTCCGAAGATATCTTCCAAGAAAAAACCTTTTAGCATGATGATCCCTCCTCCAAACGTTACAGGAAGCCTTCATATGGGTCATGGTTTTCAAAATACATTAATGGACACTATATCTAGATATAAAAGACAAAAAGGATTTGAAGTCCTTTGGCAACCTGGTACTGACCATGCAGGAATTGCTACTCAACTTGTTGTAGAAAGAAATTTAGAACAAAAGGGGCTATCTAGAGAAAAAATTGGCAGAAAGAAATTTGAAGAAGAAATTTGGAAATGGAGGTCAACTTCAGGAAATACAATCACAAAACAGCTAAGACGATTAGGAGCCTCTTTAGATTGGAATAGAGAAAAATTCACAATGGATAAAGATTTCAACAATGCAGTAATAAAAGTCTTTTGCTCTTTGTATGATGAAGGCCTTATCTATAGAGGTTATAGATTAGTTAATTGGGACGTTAGCCTGCAATCTGCAATCTCAGATCTTGAAGTAATAAACGAAGAAGAAACCGCAAAAATTTGGTTGATCGCTTATAAGAATAAAAATGACTCTATTACTGTTGCTACGACGAGACCCGAGACAATGTTTGGAGACGTTGCAATTGCAGTCAACCCAAAAGATAAGAGGTATAAAAAATTTGTAGGACAAGAATTTGAAATACCTCTTTCCGGAAAAAAAATTAAAGTTATAACTGATAGTTACGTTGATCCTGATTTTGGAACTGGATGTCTAAAAATTACTCCAGCTCATGATTTCAATGATTTCGAAATAGGCCTCAGAAATAAGTTACCCATGGTAAATATCTTAAATAAAAATGGTTCGCTTAATGAAAATGTCCCCAGTAAATTTCAAAGCCTATCCACACTTGAAGCTAGAAGACAGATACTAATTGATTTAGAAAAAAATGGAAATCTTATCAAAGAAAAAGAACATAAGATTAACGTTCCTAGAAGTGAAAGAACTGGAGAAATACTTGAACCGCTATTAACTAAACAGTGGTATCTCAAATCAACAAAACTATCCAAAAAAGCAATTAATTTAGTCAAAACAAAAAAAATAAAATTTATTCCCAACAATTGGGACAAAACTTACTTTTCTTGGATGAACGAAATTAAAGATTGGTGTATTTCTAGGCAACTATGGTGGGGTCATAGAATCCCAGCCTGGTATGATGAAAATTCTAATGTTTATGTTGGCGCGTCTGAAAAAGAGGTAAGAAATAAATACAAATTGGGAAAAGATGTAAAATTAGAAAAAGATAATGACGTTTTAGATACTTGGTTTTCTTCTCAATTATGGACATTTGCTACCTTAGGATGGCCAAAAAAATCATCATTTCTTGAAAGGTTCCACCCAACCTCAGTATTAGTGACAGGATTTGACATAATTTTTTTCTGGGTAGCCCGAATGATTATGATCTCTCAAAAATTTTTAAATGAAATACCTTTTCGAGAGGTTTATATTCATGGATTAGTTAGAGATAGTGAAGGTCAAAAAATGTCTAAGTCTAAAGGTAATATTTTAGATCCAATAGATATAATTGATGGGATAAGTCTAGATGAATTAATTTTAAAAAGAACTTCAAATCTATTAAGTTCTAAACAAACACAAAAAATTGTAAGTTCCACAAAAAAAGATTTTCCAAAAGGAATATCTCCTTATGGAGCTGATGCAATAAGATTTACATTTTGTTCTCTAGCATCCGGTAGTAGGGACATTAACTTTGATTTGAATAGAGTTGAAGGTTACAGAAATTTTTGTAACAAGTTGTGGAACGCATCAAGATTTATCATTTTGCAATGTAAAACTAAAAAAGTTTCAAAAAATAAATCTAATGACGAAGAAGATCGATGGTTGTTAAACGAAATGAATAAAACTTTGAGAATTTATTCTGATCATATAGAGAACTACCGATTTGATTTAGCTGTTCAGTCTATTTATGAATTTGTTTGGGAGATTTACTGTGATTGGTATATTGAATTTTGTAAAATAAGACTTCAAGATGAGAATTTATCAATTTCTAAAAAGAGTGAAATTCTAAAATCTTTAGTGAATTCACTGGAGTCAATCTTGGTAGCTTTGCATCCCGTAATTCCCTTTATTACAGAAGAAATATGGCAACAAACGAAAGACTTACATAAGCATAAAGAAAAAAGTATTTCTCTCAGAAATTTTCCAAAAATAATAAGCTCAAAAAGATCTTTTAAAGATATTGCGCTTTTAAAAAATTCAATTGTAGGTATCAGAAATTTAAGGGCAGAAATGCAATTATCTCCTAAAATAAAAATTGATTTAATTCTTACAAAAAAAAATAAAACTTACAATATTCTTAATAAATATAAAACTTATTTGAGCAATCTTTGCGGTATCAAAAATATAATATTTTCGTCTTCCCCTCCCCCATCATCAATTGTCCTTATTTCAGATGAGAAACTTTTTGTGCCTTTAAAAGGATTAATAGATCCTAATAAAGAGATTGCAAGAAACTCAGAAAATCTTAATAAATTGAACAAAAACTTTGAAAATTTAAAATTACAATTGCAAAATAAAAAATTTATAAAAAATGCACCTAAACTTTTAGTGAAAGAAAGAAAAATGCAATTAAAAGACTTGAGTCAAAAAATATCTAAAACTAGAAAACACCTTAAAGTACTAGAAAAAGTATAATAACCTTATGTGGTTGAGAGGAGCGACAGCAGGAATTATAGTAAGTCTTATTTCTGCATTTTTATACAACTTCTTTTTTCAAGAAGGATTCATAAAAATTTTTTTCTTTATTTTCTTTTCCACATATATCTCCAGCATGATTATTGTTTATGGTAGGCAAATTAAATATAGGCTAAGAAGAGAAAAAGGAACTATAAAATGGTTCGATCCTAGCAAAGGTTATGGTTTCCTAGAAAGAGATAAAGGAGGAGATTTGTTCATTCATTTTGCTTCGGTGGCTGAAAAAGATAGAAAAAGTTTGAAGGAAAATACTCGAGTAAGTTACACGGTAATTTCAAGTGTAAAAGGACCGCAAGCTAATGAAATAAGAGTAATTTAAAAATCTCTCCTCATATAAAATCTATCAAGACTATTTTCCCTTTTTATATCGTATACTTCAAAATCGTATTTTTCGTAAAATTCTTTTGTTTTAAGTCTCGAAGTTAAAATAAGTGAAGATTTATTAAAATTTTTTTTTGCTTTTAATAAAATAAAATCCATAAGAATTTTTGATATACCAATATTTCTATATTTCTCAGCAACGGAGAATCTTTGCAAAGACACTTCATAATCTGAACTTTGATATAAACGAGAGTAAGCAATTAAATCTGATTTCAAAAAGATTGTTAAATGGAAACTTTCTTTATCTATTTTATTATCATCATAGACTTTGTCTCCCTTGACGGAATCTCTTAAATTTTTTATTTTTTGAAAAAGAGCTTTTTCAATATCTTCAAATTTTTTACACTCTTTACAAAAAGAGTCTTCTGATATCTTCATTCAGTTAGATTAAGGGCAGGGATTAGGACATTCCGAATGAATCTTGTCTAATTCCCCAATAACATCATCGGACAATTTAGTAACTCCACTTTTTATAGCTATTTCAAGTTGTTCCATTGTAGTTGCCCCAATAATGTTGGAAGTGACAAATTCTCTTGAGTTTACAAAAGCATTAGCCATCAAAGATGGATCAAGATTGGATTGATCAGCGAGGTCAATGTATTTTTTAATTGCAGCCTCGGCGCTTGGAGTTTCGTATCTTTGCCCTCTACCAAAAAGTTTTGTTCTGGATCCCTCCGGAAGTTTTCCATCTAAATATTTACCTGATAAATAACCTTGCGCTAAGGGAGAATAGGCTAATAATCCTACTGAACTTCTATGAAAAAATTCCGACATTCCCGATTCATAGGATCTATTCAGTAAATTATATGCATTTTGAACCGACTGTACTCTAGGGAGATTATCTCTTTCAGATACATTTAAAAATTCAGACAAGCCCCATGGTGTTTCATTTGACAACCCTATGTGTCTAACCTTACCTGTTTCAACAATTTGGTTTAAAACATCTAAAGTTTCTTCGATTGGGACAGACTCAAGATCATAATGTTTATAAAGTCCTAAACCTCCACCAAATATATTTAAAGCTCTATCTGGCCAATGTAATTGATAAAGGTCTATGTAATCTGTTTTCAATCTTTTTAAACTTCCTTCAATCGCTTTTTCTATGTTTTCCTTGTTTAATCTAGTTTCTCCACCCCTAAACCATTTCATGCCACTTCTTCCGGCTACTTTAGTTGCAAGAATAATATCTTGCCTGCACCCATTTTTCTCAAACCAAGAACCAATAATTCTTTCTGTGCTGCCCTGAGTTTCTTCTTTGGGAGGTATCGAATATAACTCAGCTGTATCAAAAAAATTCACTCCATTCTCAACGGCATAGTCCATTTGCTCATGGCCTTCTTCTTCAGTATTTTGCTGACCCCAAGTCATTGTTCCCAAACAAATTAAACTTACATCAATATCAGTATTCCCAAGTTTTTTATACTCCATAGGCTAACCTCGGTTGAAATTTAACATCTTTCTTAAAAAAAATAATGAAAATCTTGAAATACTTTCTAAGGAAGATAAGTTCATATGCTTGGTAAAAATCAATCCATCTTCTCTCCCTTGAGATAATCTATAATAATTTTTTCTTTTACCAACATTTTTATAATTATTCTTTTTATAAAACTCAATCGCTTTCTCATTACTATCTCTAACCTCCAAGAAAATATCAGAGACGCCCTTTTTTTTTGCATCTTGTTCAGATTTATTTAAGAGCAACTGACCCATACCTTGAGAACGAAACTCAGGATGTACAGATATATTGAGTAGATGAGATTCTGTATAGTTAATTGTAGAAATGCAAAACCCTATTATTTCTTCTTGTTTAATTAATAAAATATTTTGGTAGTTGGAATTTATACAATCTATGAAACTTCCAATAGACCAAGGTGTGGGGTTCGAAAGCCTTTCAATTTCCATTACTCTTTCGAGGTCCTTAAAATCAAGAATCTTAAATTTAAAGTTTTCTTTCCCAGACATTTTTTCTTGCTTTTGAATCCGACATGAATTCACTAAGTTTATCTAATTGAAAAAGATTTTGGTCTACGAAAAAGTTATAAATTTTTAATGAATCTTTCTCTTCAAAGTTCAGTCCAAATGCTGAAGACATAGAAAACAAAAAGGAAATTTCATCTTTGTTAAATTTTTTCGTTTCAACTTTAACTACCTTGTTTTTTTCAAACAAATAACTAGAGTTTAATTCCCATTTAAGTAGTTTTAAATCTTCAAATATATAGTCGTTAAATTTCATTTAATTAATCCTATATAATATTTTAATTCAAATTTGAGTATAAAAATTGAAAGAAATTATAAATAGCTCTGCTTCAAAGTATTCGCCATTCAAGAAGATTGAGTTGACCAATAGAAAATGGCCTGAGAATCAAATTACACATCCACCAATTTGGTGCAGTGTTGATTTAAGAGATGGGAATCAGGCATTAATAGAACCTATGGGTATAGATAAAAAGTTAAGGTTTTTTTCTATGCTGGTAGAACTGGGATTTAAACAAATTGAAATCGGCTTCCCTTCTGCTTCCGAAACCGAATTTAAATTTGTTCGGGAACTTGTAAGCCAAAATCTCATTCCAGATGATGTTCAAATTCAAGTTTTAACTCAATCAAGAGAGCACTTAATAGAAAAAACTTTTGAATCAGTTGCTGATTGTAAAAATGTGATACTGCATTTATATAATTCAACATCAACTCTTCAAAGAAAGGTAGTTTTCAATAAAGATAAAAAAGGAATCACTAAAATAGCTACAGAAGGAGCAGCTTTAGTAAGGAAGTTATCAGAAGAAGCGACAAACACAAATTGGCAATTTCAATATAGCCCGGAAAGTTTTACGGGAACCGAATTGGAGTATGCTCTGGAAGTTTGCAACGAAGTAAATGAGATTTGGCAACCAACTAAAAATAAAAAATCAATCATGAACCTTCCAGCTACTGTTGAATTATCTACTCCGAATATTTATGCAGATCAAATTGAATGGATGTCTGAAAACTTAAAAAATAGAGAAAGTATAATTTTGAGTCTACATCCACATAATGATAGAGGAACTGCTGTTGCAGCTGCAGAGCTTGGTTTAATGGCAGGCGCAGACAGAATAGAAGGAACTTTATTTGGTAATGGGGAAAGAACTGGAAATGTTGATATAGTCTCGTTAGCCTTAAATCAACTAACTCAAGGGGTTGATCCTAAACTTGATTTTTCTAACATAAATAAAATTATGAGAGAAGTTGAATATTGTAATCAGCTACCCGTCCATCCCAGACACCCTTATGCTGGAGACTTGGTTTTCACTGCATTTTCAGGTTCTCATCAAGATGCAATAAAGAAAGGTTTTGATGCAATGAGAGAATCCAACGATCCCAAATGGGCGGTTCCTTACCTTCCAATAGATCCAGAAGATGTCGGAAGATCTTATGAGGCTGTGATAAGGATTAATAGTCAATCAGGAAAAGGAGGGGTTGCATATTTGCTTGAAAAAGATCATGGTTTATCCTTGCCAAGAAGATTACAAATTGACTTCTCTAGAGTAATTCAAAAAATCACAGATTCTACTGGACAAGAAATTGAAGCGGAGGAGATTTGGCAAGTTTTCAAAGAGAACTATGTTGAATTGGGCGATGATATGAATTACTTAAGTCATAGTATCAATTCAAAGAGCTCCCCTAATGGAGAAAATTTGGATTTGTTAAAATTAAAAATTCATTACAAGAATAAAGAAATTTTAGTAGAGGGAGAAGGAAATGGGCCTATAGACGCATGCATTAAAGGTTTAAGTAAGTTACTTGGAATATCTCTGAAGATTTCAGATTACCAACAACATGCCATATCATCGGGTGCAGACGCATCTGCAGCAGCTTATATTGAAATAACGATCGATAATAAAAGTTTTTGGGGAATTGGGATAAACTCAAACACAGTAGCTGCTTCCTTTGAAGCAATTATGAATGGTATAAAAAAATCTTTTAGCTAACCTCAACTGACATCATTCCCTTTTTTATAATCAAGCAAACCTCATTTCCTTTATTTTTAGATCCCCAAATATGTTTAGGACAACTTGTCTTTTCTGAATGGATAAACTTATTTATTATTTCTTCTAAAACAGCACTATTCGGTAAATTGCATTTTTTATTTTCCAGCCAGCTAAGAAATAAAATTTTTTGAAAATTTACATCATATTTTTTCAACTCGTTAATTTTAATATCTTCTCCTTTAACAATTTTAACTAACTCTTTCTTTGAAATTTCGGTTAAAAATTCGAATGAGTCTTTTTGGTTATCTATAGACCTAGAGATACTCTTTCTGTAATTTGGCCACCTCTCAGAAATTTTAGGAATTACTATATTTCTCAAATAATTTCTATCGAAATCGTTATTGTTGTTTGAATCGTCCTCTACGAAACTTAAATTATTTTGGATGGCATTTTGAATAATTTCCTCTTTTGCAACTTTTAAAAATGGTCTTACTATGAATCCGTTTCCTAAATTACGTTTAAGCGGTATTGAAGAGGCGCCTTTCAAACCCGTGCCCCGGATCAATCTAAAAAATAAGGTTTCTATTTGGTCGTCTAAGTGATGCCCCATAAATAATAAAGAAGTTTTATCAATAAGAATTTTTTGGAATATTTCGTATCTTCTCTCTCTCATCAAGGATTCTAAACTTGCACCCTTTAAATTTTTTGAATCCATTTGAAAAGATTTGATAGAAAAGCCTTTTTTTTTACAAAAAACTTTACAATGTTCTTCCCAAGATTCTGAAGATTTAGAATATCCATGATTCACATGTACTGCTTCTACTTCAGAATTTAATTCATTGGCAGCCTTGCCAACTTCATTAAGTAAAACAGTAGAATCAACTCCTCCACTATATGCAACGAAACACTTCTTGCCTTTAATTAGATGTGGAGTAATTAGAGATTTTAGATTGAACAAAATTTAAACCAATCCATAGGACATAATTTTTTGATATCTTTGATTTAATATTTCCTCAATATCCTTGTCCTTAAGAGATTCTAAAGACTTCTCAATTGAATCAGAAATAATATTACAAGCACCTTTTACGTCTCTATGTGCTCCTCCAAGAGGTTCACTTATAACCTCGTCTATGAGGCCAAAATTAATTAAATTTTCTGCATCAACTTTCATTGCTTTAGCGGCCTCATTTGCCTTGGATTTATCTCTCCAAACAATTGAAGCGCATGCTTCTGGAGAAGCAACCGCGTAGATGGAATATTCAAGCATACAAATATGATCCCCTACTCCAATTGCAAGAGCTCCTCCCGATCCACCTTCTCCGGTGATAATAACAATAATAGGTGTTTTTAATTTTGCTAAAACGCTTAAATTTTTTGCAATAGCTTCACTCATTCCCCTTTCTTCACTTTCTATTCCTGGGTATGCTCCTGGCGTATCCACAAAGGTTATTAAAGGTAAATTAAAATCTTCTGCTAGTTTCATTAACCTTTCAGCTTTTCTATAGCCCTCTGGCTGAGCCATGCCAAAATTTCTCAAGATTTTATCGTCCGTACTAGCACCTTTTTCGTGACCAATAAGAACAACTGGCATTTTTTTAAACATTGCTAACCCTCCAATTATGGCTTTATCATCGCCAAATGTTCTGTCGCCATGAAGCTCATCAAAGTTGGTAAAAATATTTTCTATGTAATTGGAAAAATGTGGTCTATGTGGATGCCTAGCTACTTGAACTTTCTGCCAAATGTCTAAGTTGCCATAAATATCTTTTGTAATAGATTCTATTTGATTACTAATTTTTGAAATTTCTTCCAAAACCTCGTTATCTTCTTTAGAAGTTTTAAGATTTTCGATTTTGCTTTCTAAATCACTAATTGGTTTTTCAAATTCTAAGTACGTATAAGCCATTTACTGCCTCGAATAATAATGCAAATCAATATTTTTCATACCACAAGCCTTCTTCAGGGACTCAAAATTATCATTAGTTAAAGAAATATTAAAGTTTTCTTTAAGTTCCATACCAACTTTTCCATCCTTAGTGTGATAATTAATTTCTATGGGACATCCATTAGGACTTTCTTCTTTAGAAAAATCTTGAAGTTGCTCTATTAATTTTTCTATTTTCTTTGTTTGATTTTCCGAGATGTTTATAGATAATTTTCTAGCAAATTTTATTCTTAATTCTTCGAGGGTATTTAATTGAGTTACTCTCATTTTTTTTGATAAGCCAAATTCTTTGTTCTTTTTTCCATCTTCCTCAATGACCTCTCCGTCAGCAATAATTATTTCTTGGCCGTTAAAAGATAAGTTGGAAGCTTCTAAAACCTCTTGATTAATGATTAATTCGATCCTTCCGGAATTATCGTCTAGAGTTGCAAATACTATTGTTCCCCTTCGAGTTTGAATTCGATTATGAGAAATGATGACTCCGCTACATCTCTGATTATTATTACTTAATAAAAGATCCTTTATTTTTATTGGAGAGACTTTTTTTAATTCCCAGTAATTTTCCTCCACTGGATGGTGTTGCAGATGATATCCCAGGGATTCAAATTCTAAAGTTGAAAGGCCAGATGAAGGGAAAGACTCTTTAAAGCTTGACTTACTTTCTACTGAAAATTCTTGAACTCCGAACATATCGGATTGGCCATTTTCTTTATTTTCTATTTCCTGTCTTGCTAACTTTAATATGTCTTCCATTTGATCCAGTAGTTGAAATCTATCTATATTAAACACATCCATTGATCCACTTTTGATTAGGGGCTCGATACACCTCTTATCAACTTTTGAAAGATCAACTCTAAAACAAAAGTCTTTAAGACTCTCGAAATCGCCTTTTTTTCTTTGTTCTATGATATTTTCTATAGCATTTTCTCCAACTCCTTTTATCGATCCAAGGCCAAATAAAATAGTTTCTTCATTAAGAGAAATAAAATCTCTAAAACTTTTATTTATATTTGGAGGCTCTATTTTTAATCCTAAAGAAGACGCATCATCAATCAAAACTTTAATTTTATCTGTATCGTCTAGTTCTGATGATAAAGCGGAAGCCATAAATTGAGATGGATAATGAGATTTAAGCCATGCTGTCTGATAGGAGATTAAGGCATATGCTGCAGAATGAGATTTATTGAATCCATAGCCAGCAAAAGTTTCTATTTGATCCCATAAATCTTCGGCTACTCTGGTTATCTTTTGATTTTTTTTAGCCCCGTCAATAAATGCTTGTCTTTGACTCTCCATTACTTCGGGAATCTTTTTTCCCATTGCCTTTCTCAAAATATCTGCCTGACCTAAGGTAAATTCCGAAAATTCTTGAGCCAATTGCATTACCTGTTCTTGATAAACAATTACTCCGTAAGTACTCTTTAAAATTTTCTCGATATTATGGTCTTTAGAATAATCAATTTTTTCTATTCCATTTTTCCGGTTTATATAAGTATCGACCATCTTCATTTCTAAAGGTCCGGGTCTATAAAGGGCAATCATCGCAATAATATCCTCAAAAGTATTGGGTTTTAATTTGATGAGATACTCTCTCATGCCTCGTGATTCCATTTGAAAAACTGCCGTAGTAATACCTTTCTGGAGTAACTCAAATACTCCTTTATCGTCTAATTTAAGCTCGTCAAGATTAATTGGTTCTAACTTAATAGATTCTCTATATTTATTTATTTCAATCAGAGCATTATTGATAACGGTTAAAGTTTTTAAACCTAAAAAATCAAATTTTTGTAGCCCTACTGCTTCAATATCTTCCATACTATATTGGGTTGCATAACTTTGAGGAACAGATTCGTCATAAGTATCGGCATCTAAATATAAAGGAGAATAATCGTTAATTTTTGAAGGAGCTATAACTACCCCAGCAGCATGTTTTCCAACACTTCTAGCAGTACCTTCTAACTTAAGTGCCATATCAAAAATTTCTGAAGCATCCTCATCTAATTTTAAAATCTGTTTTAATTCTTTATTTTCTTTAAGTGCCTTTTCCAGGGTCATTTCAGGACTAAAAGGAATTAATTTTGCAATTTTATCTCCGAGGCTGTAGGACTTGCCTTGAGCTCTTGCAACATCTCTAACTACAGCCCTAGCTGCCATGGTCCCAAATGTGCAAATTTGTGCAACTGCTTGATTACCATACTTATTTGTAACATAGTCTATAACTTTCTCTCTTCCGTCTCTGCAAAAGTCAATATCAAAGTCAGGGTTACTTATTCTGTCCGGGTTTAAGAAACGTTCAAATAATAAGTCGTATTTCATAGGGTCTAATCCAGTAATACCCAAAGAATAAGCAATTAAAGAGCCTGCTCCAGAGCCCCGTCCTGGTCCTACAGGAACCTTATTATTTCTAGCCCAATTGACAAAGTCAGCTACTATTAAAAAATATCCCTCATAGCCCATTTCTAGAATTGTCTCTAATTCGTAATTGAATCTTTGTAAATATAATGAAGGCAATTGATCAAAGTTTTTTAACTTCATTTTTTGCAAAATACCTTCTACTGCTAATTTTCTAAGGTAATCCGATTCTTTTAAATTATTAGGCGTTTCGAAATCAGGGAGAACATAAACTCCCGTTTTTATTTCTAAATTACATTTCTTTGAAACTTCATAAGCATTTTCTATTGCTTCAGGAATATCAGCGAAGTCATGCAACATCTCTTCAGAAGACTTAAAGTATTGAGCTTCTTTATAATCTCTTTTTCTTCTTGGATCGCTTAGTACATACCCCGATTGGATGCTTACTCTTGTCTCGTGAGATTCATAATCATTTTCATTTAAAAATCTTACTCGATTTGTAGCAATTACAGGGATCTCTAAAGATTTTGATAAGTCTAAAAGAGCGCTATTGCACCTACTTTCACCTTCAAAACCTAATCTGGTAATTTCAAAGAAAAAATCTTCTTTAAAAATTTCTTTAAAAAATTTAGCTTGCTTCTCAGCCAGTTCAAATTTATCCGACAATATGGAATCTGAAATTTGACTTCCTAAGCCCCCCGAAAACATTATGAGCCCTTCATAGTTATCCTTAAGAATTTTTGTATTAATTAAGCATTCTTTGTTTTTTTTTCCTTTTGTATTCGCGTGAGATATTAATCTCATCAAATTTTTATATCCTAGGTGATTTTTAACTAAGAATGTCAAATTGCCTCTTGAATTTTCTCCTTCTAAAATCATTTCTGAGCCACAAATAGGTTTTAACCCTTTCTTCCTCATACTTTCGTAAAAATTAACAAACCCGAAAAGGTTAGAACAATCCGTCAAAGCAACAGAATCAAATCCCAATTCTGAGCTTTTATTTGCCAAATCTTCCATATTAATTAAACCGTCATTTATGGAAAATTCTGAGTGAAGACTTAGATGACAAAATTTATTCATTTATATTTTTTTACAATTCCGAAACTTTTTCTATGTTCTTTTATTATTCCATATGAATTTATAGCGTCTATATGTTTTTTAGTTGCATAACCTTTATGAGAGCCAAAAAAATATTTAGGATATTTTCTGTCTAAAAGCAGCATTAATTCATCTCGGAAAACCTTCGCAATTATTGAAGCAGCCATGACTTCAGCTACTAAATTATCAGCTTTCACTAAAGTGCTTACAGGATGTTTTGAGTTTAAAGAATCCCTTCCATCTACAATTATTTCTCTTGGCAAGTGTTTTAGACCGGCCACAGCTTTTTCCATAGCAAGAATAGATGCATTTCTAATGTTAACTTTGTCAATTATCCTGGCAGAAACTGTAGCGATAGAAAAGGTATGAGCTTTTAGTTTTATTATGTTTGAAAGTTCAATCCTTTTTTTTTGGGATAATTTTTTTGAGTCTGCTAACCCTTTTACGTTATTTTCACCAAGAATAACTGCTGCTGCAACAACTGGCCCTGCAAGACAACCCCTTCCGACTTCGTCAACTCCGGCTAAAAACCTTTTCAATTTTTTTTTACAGAGTTGATTACTTCGTAAAATTTTGTTTTTTTTGAATTTATTAAAGAATTATGAATTTTCTTATAATCATTCAATAAGTCATGATGATCTTTATTCATTAAGGCCTCTAACTCACTAACAAGATTTTTTTTAGTGACCCTTGTTTGTATAAGTTCCTCAACAATTTTTTTCTTTTTTAATATATTTGGTAAAGAAATAAATTCTGTCTTGATGAGTCTTGATAAAATCATATAGCTTAAAAAATTTGTTTTATAGATAACAATCATTGGAATTTTGCAAAGTGCTGCCTCCAATGAAGCTGTTCCAGAGGTTATGACAGCATAATCACAAGCGCGAAGAATATTTCTAGAATTACCATAATGGATCTCTAAATTCGAATTTCCTTTAATTTCTTTCTCCAAATTCAGTTTTTTACTATTCTCGGTTAAAGCAAAAATAAATCGAAGCTTTGAATTTAATTTTAAATAATGATTTGAAAGTGAAGCTAAAACATTGAAGTGTCTGGTAACTTCAGATTTTCTGCTTCCAGGCATTAATACAACGTGCTTGGAATTTTCATCTAGATTCAGTTTTTGTTTGTGCTCCTTTCTATTTATTTCAAACTCAATTTTTTCTGCAATGGGGTGACCAACAAAACTTGAATTAATGTTATGTTTACGTAAAATTTTTTCTTCAAAATCATATAAACAAAAAATATGGTCTAAAAATTTAGAAAAACTTTTTATTCGATCTTCGCGCCAGGCCCAAAATTGAGGGCAAACATATTGAATTGTTGAGATGTCTGTCTTTTTTTTTAATTTTTTAGATATTCCAAGATTAAAGGAAGGACTATCTATACCGATAAAAATATCTGGTTTTTGAAACTCAAAAAAACTTATTAACTGCTTTCTTCTTTTCAATATGGTCTTTAATGAGAATAAAGGATCTATAATTCCCATTTTTGAAATTTCGTTAATTGGAAACAAGGATTCTAGTCCGTCTTGTTTCATCCTTTCTCCACCAATTCCTATAAATTCAATCTTGTCGTCATGAGCTTTAAGAGATCGCATTAAATCTGAGCCTAAAATATCACCTGATTCCTCTCCCGCTGATAAAGCTATTTTCATTGCGTGCTTACCTAACGATTCCTCTATCAGAATTCTTTAAAGAATTAAGAAGAATTTTAATCTCAGGTAAGTGGCCAAAATTAGCTTCTATTTTTCTTTTTGAATTTTCTAATGTATTTTTTCTTAAATAAATAATTTTATAAGCTTCTTTAAGTGCGTGAGTACCCTCTTTGTTAATATTGAGTCGAGAGATTCCAGTAACGTTAAGTCCTCTCGCTTTTGCGGTATTCCCGCTTACCCTAACAAAGGCTGGAATATCTTTCGACACTGCGCTTCCCATGGCAGAGAAGCTGTAAGCTCCAATATTACAAAACTGATGAACTAAACTAAAACCGCCTAAAATCGCTCCTCTTTCTAATTTAACGCAACCAGCAATTGATGAATTGTTTACCAACACAACATCGTCTTCTACTACACAATCATGAGCCACGTGTACATAAGCCATAAACAAGTTTCTTGAGCCAATCAGGGTTTTTGAGTTTTCTTGGATTGTGCCTCTATTTATTGTGACTCCTTCTCTAAAAATATTATCATCTCCAATTTCTAAAAAAGTTTTTTCTCCTTGATATTTTTTATCTTGTGGATCTCCTCCAATTGAAGCAAACGAAAAAACTTTATTATTTTTTCCTATAATTGTTGGGCCTTCTAGAACAACATGAGAGCCTATATTTGAACCAGAATTAATTTCTACTTCAGGTCCAATAATCGCAAATGGACCGACGTTTACAGTGGTATCAAGTTTTGCTGATTTATGAACAATTGCAGATTTATGAATCATTATTTTGGTCTGTCTGCACACAAAATTGTAGCTGAGCAAACAAATTCATCTTCTACAGAGGCCTTACATTCAAATTTCCAAATTCCTCTTTTGTCTGAAATTTTTGTTGATTCTAAGATTAATTTATCTCCAGGTATTACAGGTCTTTTAAACCTTAAATTGTCTGCTCCAACAAAATAATACATTGAACCTTCATCCGGTGTTTTACTCATGGTTTTGAAACCCAATATGCCTGAAGCTTGAGCCATAGCCTCTAAAATTAAAACACCTGGAACCACACTCTTCTCGGGGAAGTGTCCTATAAAATAAGGCTCATTATTTGTTATGTTTTTATAGGCTTTTATATATTTATTCAACTCAATCTCGATTACCCTGTCTACCAGCAAAAAGGGATATCTATGGGGTAAATATTTTCTAATTTCTTCTATATCAATCATTTTTTCCTTAAAGTTACTGATTTTTTTAACCAATCTTTGTGTTGCATTAAAATAGGCCCTCCTGAGTAAGCTCCCTTATTTTTGACATTATTTGTCACAAATGTCATCGGATAGATAGTTACCTCATCTGTAATTTGAATATTATCCACTATCCCACACAGGCCACCAATCATGCAGTTATTACCTATCCTTACGCTTCCAGCTATTGAAGTATTTGCGCCAATGATAGTATTTTCTCCGATATGACAGTTATGGGCTAGATGTATTTGATTATCTAATTTTACTCCGTTGCAAATTTCAGTAGCTCCAGAAGAAGCTTTATCAATTGTGCAGCCAGCACCAATTTCAACATTGTCACCGATAATCACCTTTCCAGAATGAACAATCTTTTCCCATTTTTTTCCATTTTTTGCAAAACCTAACCCGTCCGAACCTATTACAGTACCTGAATGAATAATGCAATTTTCTCCTATCACTGAATCCGGATAAAGGGAGACATTTGAGTGTATTTTAGAATTTTTTTTGACTATGGTTCCCGCCCCTATATGAACTCCAGAGTTGATAAAAACACCTTCTTCTATTTGGACCCCTTTTTCTATAACGCTGTAAGGCCCGATATAGGAATTAGAATTAACTTTTGCACTTTCATGAATCTTAGAGAGCTCATCTTTTAAATAAGGTACAGAAATTTCAGATTCAAATAATTGACTGCATTTAGCATAAACTAGATGCACCTGATCTGTATAAAGTTTGCTTCCAGAAAAATCAAAATCATCTTCTTTAGATAAAATAATCGCTCCTGCTTTTGTATTTTTTAAATCTTTTTTAAATTTTTTTGAATAGTAGAAGGACAATTCAGATGATTTTGCATTCTTAAGATTATTTATTGAAGCGATTCTTTTTTCTCCATCTCCGTCTAAAGATAAATCTAAAAGTTCAGCAATTTCGCTAAGCTTGTATACTTTTTTGGACAAAACAAATAATTATTCTTTATTATTTACCTGATTTAATAATTCAATTACCTCAGGCGTAATGTTTAATAAAGGATTCGCTTGATCATAAGCTAACAAAGCTTGACTGTTAAATAACAAGGTAATTTTTTTTGCCACAATTAGATCATTTACAACTTTTTGTACACTAGGTCCTTGGTTGGCTTGAAGTTTTTGAACTACCTCATTTTCAAGAGTTTGCATCTTCTGTGTGAGAAACTGAATATCCTGATATAGCGATTGAGCTTTTTTTAATTTATCAGCTTGTTCTTCATCTGACATTGTGGATGCATCTTTATTAAGTTCCTCAGCTAAAGCCAATCTATCTGAATCCTTAAGCTGAGCCTCTTCCATTAATTCTTTATAATCGTTTGATTCTCTTAATTCCTCAAAACTTGTTCTCGCGAGATCGGTGCCTAAAAATATAGCTTGATAATCTATTACCGCTACGCCTTCAAGGTTTGCTATCGATGGAAGCGAAAAAAAAGAAAATAAAACTGAGGTTAAATAAATTGAAAAATTTCTCATGATGATCTCCCTAAGAGGATTTATATAAAAGAAGTTTACCTTCTGTACGGGGTCTTTTTCCAGAAGAATTTTTAAAATTGATTTCCAATCTCAAATTGAAAAGTTTCAGTTTCATCTAAGACATCATCTCCAAAAACAGAAGAAATAGCGAACGACATTGGTCCAAGTGCGGTAATCCAAGTTACGCCAAGACCTAGGGAGTATCTCAGTTCTGATAAATCAAATTCACTACAGTTGGTTTCATATGATTTACAGCCATCACTAAATACGTTTCCAAAATCGAAGAATAACGAGCTTCTTACTGATCTGCTATCTTCTAAAAAAGGAATAGGAAAAATTACATCCATTCCTCCTTCAAACGAATAGGTTCCACCTGTTGGCCTGTTGTAATAGGAATAAAATCCTGAATATACTGCTCTGGGACCAAGAGAATTTTGTTCAAAACCTCTAACAGAATTTAAGCCTCCAGCATAAAAATTTTCGTATGGAGGAGGTGTTTCGGTGTCTCCATATGCAAAAAGTCCACCCACTTCAGTCCTGATTGAAAAAACAAAATCACTTGGCAAAGGTCTATAATACTTGAATCTATGAGATAACTTTCCATAAGTTAAAGAACTTCCAGGCACAGCAACTGAACCTGACAGAACATTTAAAGTTCCTGCAGTAGGAAATAAGCCTCTATTAAGAGAATTTCTTGACCAAGTGACTCCTAGAGTCAGAGATTCAAACTTTGAACCCTCAGTAGAAATGAAATCTAAAAGTTGTCTAGAAGATAGTGCGCTTGATGATAAATCTGTTTGATCAATTGAAGCGGACAAACTTAATTGTTCAATTTCATTAATGGGTAAAACAAATTGAACTGAACCACCAAAAGATTCTGTGTTGTAAGCAGAAATATTAAAATTTGAATAATCTGAAGATCTAATATAAGCGCCATAACCTAAACCAACACCATCCGCGTTAAAATAAGGATCAAAAAAATTAAAAGACACATCGGTTTGCCAATCACTATAATTAAGTCCGATCCCAATACTATTTCCAGTTCCAAAAGCATTACTCTCTGAATAATTTGCTCCTATACTGAACCCGTAGGCGCCATAACCTAAACTTCCCGCAATAGAGCCAGAAAATTCCTCTTCGACGTTGAACTCTACGTCTACTTTGTCTTTTTCTCCTGGAACAGGAATTGTTTCAAAATTTACTTCTTTAAAAAAACCTAACCTATCTAACCTCAACTTAGAGCGTTCAAGAAGTGAGTTCGAGGCCCACGCACCTTCCATTTGTCTCATTTCTCTTCTTAAGACAACATCATGAGTTCTTTTATTACCATAGAAATCAATGTTCCTAACATAAGTCCTCTGTCCAGGCTCGACGAAAAAAACTATGTCCACAAGATTGTCATCAACTCTCTTGATATTTCCCGACACTTCAGAAAATAAAAACCCTTCGTTGTTTAAAAGATTATTTATACTTTCTTCAGAAAAGGTAATGAGTTCTTGAGAAAAAGTTGAATCATCAACAACATATATAAGACTTCTGATAATTTCTTCTTTTACTGGAAAGTCACCTGCTAAAGAAACATTATTGATTTTGTAAAGATCTCCTTCAAAGATATTTACAGTTATAAACACTTTCTGCTTATCCTCAGAAATGGTTATTATCGAATTATTTACAGAGAAATTTAGGTATCCTCTATTTTTATAAAACGACTCTAAACTTTCTAGATCGCCTTTAAGATTTTCTTTTGAATATGGAGTGTTTCTTCTAAATATTGATAACCAAGATCTTGGTCTTAGCTTAAAAACTTTCTTTAGCTCGTCTTCAGAAAAAAGATTATTTCCAACAATATTAATGCTCTGTAACTTTGCAGTTTCGCCTTCTTCTATTTCAACGTTTAGTTTTACCCGATTACGAGGCAAAGGATCGGATGAGACTTCTACATTCGCAGCATATTTTCCTTGAGAAACGTATTGCCTTTCCAACTCTGAACTTAAATTTTCAAAAACTGATCTTCTGAATAAAGCGCCCTCAAAAATTCCTGAATTTTTCAACCCATCCATTAAATTATCTGTTTTAATCGCTTGATTTCCTTCGATGACTATTTCATCGATTGTTGGTCTTTCGACTAAATTTATTAATAAGGCGTTTCCTTCTCTCCCAATTTGAATGTCGTCAAATTGACCAGTAGAAAATATTGATTTTGAGATTTCAATAATTTCATCTTGTTCAATAGAATCTCCAATAGTCACAGGTATTTCTGCGAAAATGCTACCTGCAGAGACTCTTTGCAAACCACTAATCCTTATATCTTCAATAATCCATGATGATGAAAAAACTAGATTTGAGAAACAAAATATCGTCAAAAATAAAAAATAAAAAGAATTTAATTTCATTTTCTTAAAGTACAGAAAGCCTTGATAAGTCATTGATGAAAACAAATATCATCAAAAAAATAACCATAGAGAGTCCTACTCTATAAACAAAATCTAACGTCCTAGGTGAAATTGGAGACCCTTTTAATCTCTCTAATGTCAACAAACAAATTTGGCCTCCATCTAGAATTGGAATTGGCACTAAATTTATTACTCCTAATCCAATGCTTACAAAACTCATAAGCAATAGAAAGGAATAAAATCCTCCATAAATTAAAGATTCTCCTGCAACCTGACCTATCATGACAGGGCCGCCAAGATTTTTTGGAGAAACATAACCTCCTATCATTTTGTATAGAAAAATAAAAGAATCAACTATAGTAGAATATGTTTTTTCCAAAGCATTTGTAAAAGCATTTAGTGGAGAGTAGGACTTATAAACATAAGAACTCTCTGAATATTTGTTAGCTGAAGTGATGCCTAAGACCCATCTAGAGTCAGAAAAAGTTGGAGTTACTTGAAAAAATATTTCTTCGTTATCTCTTAAGATTTTTATTTTTAACGGCATACCTAGCGACTTATCTACAACATCTTTAATTTGCCCCCAACTTGAAATTTCTTGAGCCTCGATTTCCAAAACTTTATCTCCAGAAATGAGGCCTGCTTTATTTGCAGGGCTGTTCTCTAAAATCGTGCCTATTTCTGAGCTTACTGGAATTCCAATACCTAAATTTGAAAGGAGGTCTTTTGGCTCCTCACCTATTAACCAATCTTCAACATCAATTTTTGTTTCTTTTGTGGATCCATTTGAGTTAAGTTTAAATTTTATTTCTCCTGACTCTCCTAGTCTTCTTGACAATGCCATTTGAGCGTCAGCTCTCGAGGAGATATTTTTATCATCTATCTCAATAATTAAATCGCCTTCAATAATATTTGCCTTGCTTGCAGCGCTTTCTGGCAAAACGTATCCAACTTGAGATGAGAGAACTGTTGACCCTATCAAATTTAAAATTGTGAATAAAAAGACAGCCAATAAAAAATTAGCAAAGGGCCCTGCAAAAAGAATCAATACCTTTTGATAATATTTTTTTGAGGCAAAAGAATCATCTATATCTTTCGAATTTTTTTCCATGACATCTTCTCCAAGCATTTTTACGTATCCACCGATAGGAAAAAGTCTTAAGTTATAAGATGTGCCGTCCTTACCAATATAATTTTTTATAGACCTTCCCATTCCGATTGAAAAATCAAGAATTTTTACATTGAAAAATCTAGCAACATAAAAATGGCCGGCTTCATGAATTGCGGTAATGACCAAGATTAATGTTAAAAAACCTAAGATGTATGAAAATATTTCAATCATGATTTGCTTAGAAAATCTGTAGCAATCTTTTTTGCTTCTTTGTCTACCTCCAAAAGATCTTGTAAATTTAAATCATATTGAGAAGGCCTACCTTCAAATATGTCCATAGTATAGTCTACAGAATCAAAAATTGAATTGAACTTAACTTTATTATTAAGGAAATAACTAACGGCTATTTCATTCGCAGCATTCATAGCAGCTGGAATAGTATCGTCTCCCTCTAGCGATCTATAAGCAAACTCCAAAGATGGAAAATCAGTATCTTTCGGATCAAAAAATTCTAGTTTTTCTTGTTCAAGTAAATTTAAAAATTTAGCACTTGAGTCTATTTTATCTGGATAACCTAGCCCATAAGCGATACAGATTTTCATATCAGGTGCAGACATCGAAGCTAAAGATGAGCCGTCAATATTTTCTACTATTCCATGGATTATGCTTTGAGGATGAATCAATACTTTAATTTTTTCTGGGTTTATATCAAATAACCACCTTGCTTCTATTATTTCTAAGGCTTTGTTCATAAGCGTTGCTGAATCAATAAGATTTTTTTCTCCCATGTTCCAAACAGGGTGTTTTTTTGCTTCTTTGTAAGAAATTTTATCTAGGTCATTTCTTGATTGACCCCAAAAGGGTCCGCCTGAGCAGGTTAAAGTAATTGATTTAATGTCTTTTTTCTCAAGTTTGCTTAAACATTGATGAATTGCGCAATGTTCTGAATCGATTGGAATAATCTCTGCTCCAGATTTTTTTGCTTCCGACATTAAGATTTTTCCTGCTACAACGATGGGCTCTTTATTAGCAATTAATATTTTTTTACCTGCTTGGATTGCCTTTAAGATTGAGTCAACTCCAATCAATCCCGAAATGGCAGCAACGACTATTTCTATATCTTTGTCATCAATCAATGCATCTAAATCTTTAAATAAATTAAGATTAAGATGTTTACTTTGTTCTGCGCTTGAAAAACTTTCGTTTGAAAGATAAACGTTAGAAGCATTGAATTTATTAGCTTGTTCAAGAAGGAGGTCTTTTTGGTTTTTTGCAACTAAAGAAACGACATTAAAATTGTCGTTATTATCAATAACTTCCAAAGTTGATTTTCCGATTGACCCAGTAGATCCTAAAATTAAAACATTTTTTTTCATAATTTAAAAAATTCAAGCAATCCAAAGAATACTGGCAAAGTAGTCAAATGGCTATCTAACCTATCTGATATGCCGCCATGTCCTGGTAAAATTTTTCCTGAATCCTTTATATTTTGAATTCGTTTAAATCTACTTTGTAAATAATCACCAAGAATTGCTGCTAGGGAAGATACCCATACAATCAAAATTAACAAAAGATAGTTTAAATCAAAAAAAGTTGGTCTAGAAACTATAATAAAGGTTAACAAAAGAGTGGTAATGAGATTTCCACAAATTAAACCTTCTAAGGTTTTATTTGGACTAGTTTTTGGAAATATTTTAATTTTTCCTAATTTCTTACCTGAGTAATATGCGATTGAATCAGTTAAAACAGCAATTAGAATTGCAACGAAGAACAACTCTCTATAAATTTCATATGTTGGGAGAAATAATATAGAACTAAATATTAGAAATATCTGAATCCAAAAAAAGAAATTGAAGTATTTAGTTATTTTAAGAAGTTCAAAAAGTAAGAAAAATAAAATTAAAATAAAAAAAATATTAAAAAAAAATTTATCTGAAAAAAAGATAAGGAATGTCGAAGCAACAGCCAAGGCAATTCCGGTTAACTCCCTTACGAACATGGATTATTTCCTCTTTCCAAAATTTCGCTTTCTTTCTTTAAATTGATTTAAAGCCCTTCGTAAATCATCGTTATTGAAATCGGGCCATAATTTTTTGCTAAAAACTAATTCAGAGTAAGCGGCTTGCCAAATTAAAAAATTACTCAGCCTTTTCTCATTACCAGTTCTTATGATTAAATCTGGATCCGGAATTTTTGAGGTGTCGAGATATAAAGAAAATAGCTTTTCATCTAACTGATTGATTTTTATTTTTCTTTCTAAGATTTCTTCATGAATTTTTTTTACGGCATTAACTATGTCCCATTTTCCCCCGTAACTTATTGCAATGTTAAGATTTAATTTTGGTTGGTAGTTGCTTGTGAGCCCTTTTGTTTCGATAATTTTTTTGATTATTATTTTATTTAATTTCGATACATCTCCTATAAAATTCACTTTAACTGAATTCTTTATAAGCTCCGGCGTTTCTTCTCTTAATGCTTCAACAAAAAGATCCATGATGGAATTTACTTCAAATTTGGATCTTCCCCAATTTTCTGTACTGAATGCAAAAAGGGTTAAATGATCTAAATGTTTCTTTGCAGCGTACTCAATTATATTTTTCGCAGCTTTAACACCTGCTCTATGCCCTTCTTTTTTTGTTAGTTTATTTTTTTTTGCCCACCTAGAATTTCCATCCATGATGATCGCAACGTGAGATGGGGCATCACTCATTTTTAAATCTCTAGCAAGTCTTTTTCTTTTTCCTTGAGCAAATTGTCTACACTTTCTACAAATTGATCAGTTACTTCTTGAATTAATACTTCGCCTCTTTTCAAATCATCTTCGGAAATCTCTTTTTCATTCAGATACTCTTTTAACAAACCATTGGCATCTCGTCTTTGGTTCCTAATCGATACTTTAGAATTTTCGGCTTCAGCCTTAGCAACCTTAATCAAGTCTCTTCTGGTTTCCTCCGTAAGATCCGGAAGAATAACTCTTATTGTCTCTCCTGAGGTGATTGGCTGCAGTCCTAAATCTGATTGTTGAATAGACTTTTCTATCAAAGGAACATTATCTTTTTCCCAAGGAACGATTGCCAGGGTCTTAGCATCCTCTATAGAGATATTTGAAACTTGGTTAAGAGGTGTTTTGTTTCCATAATAGTCAATTTCTATGGAATCGAGGAGAGAAATATTTGCCCTACCAGTCCTTAATCTTTTAAAAGAAGATTCAAGAGCTTCAAGAGTTTTGGCCATGCCTTCTTTGGCGTCTAGTTGGATATCTTCAATCATTTTTAACTTTTACTAAAGTGCCTAAATCAGTTTTTTTATTGATTAGCGCTTCCAATAATGCGCCGTTCGAATTAGCGTTGAAAACTCTCACATCTAAATTGTTATCACGACAAAAACATAAAGAAGTTTGATCCATAACTTTTAAATTCTTTTGAATTGCTTCATCAAAGGTTATGTAATCAAATTTCTGGGCATTTTTATTTTTTTTTGGATCATCTGAGTAAATACCATCAACATTAGTAGCTTTTAACATTACATCTGATTTTAATTCTACCGCCCTTACGCTTGCCGTAGAGTCAGTAGTAAAAAGCGGATTGCCAAGGCCACCAACTAAAATTACTATTTTGTTTGATAACAAAGATTTTTCAGCATCTTCTTTGCTATAGGCTTTTATGAAATTACCAATTGCAAATGAAGAAAATAGGCTGTTATCGCAATTTTTAGAAGTTAAGAAATTCGACAAAGCAATTCCATTCATTATTGTCGAAAGCATTCCAATATAATCTGCTGAAACCTGATCAATATTGAGTGAGACCAATTCTCTCCCTCTATAAATATTTCCTCCCCCGAGAACTAAAGCAATTTGAATGTTTTGATTCTTGGCTTCGATCAAAGACTCTGTGAGGCTAGCAAACGTCTTTTCGTCAAATCCTTTTTCCTTGGCTCCAGAAAACCATTCTCCGCTAACTTTTAAGAGAACTCTTCTGGAATCGGTCATTTTTAATTTTCGAGCTGAGACTTTACTTCTTCCGCAAAATCAATTTTATTAACTTCTATTCCTTCGCCCAATTCGTATCTATGAAAATTTAAAACGTTTAAATTTTGTTCTTCAAGTAAAGTTTTAATATTTTTTGAAGGATCTTTTACAAAGGGTTGATTTAAAAGGGAGACCTCTGATTTAAACTTTTCCAATCTTCCCATAACCATTTTTTCAACTATATTCTCTGGTTTATCAGAATCCGCAACCTGTGCTTTTATTATTTCTTCTTCTTTGGATACTAAAGTTTCATCTAAATCATTAGGATCGATTACCAAGGGAGATGAAGCGGCTATATGCATAGCAATATCCTCTCCAGTGTTTTTATTTTCTTGATCAATAGATACTATAGACCCGATTTTATTGTTTCCATGAACGTAAGAATATAAATTATCAGATTTAATTATTTCTCTTCTTCTAACGACAATATTTTCTCCAATTTTTTGAATTAAAGCCTGTCTCTTTTCTTCTAATTTTTCTTCGGAAAGTTGGGCTAAAGAAGAATCTGGATTTTGTAGGCAAGAATCTAATGCCTCTTCGCAGAATTCAATAAAGCTATCATCCTTCGCGACAAAGTCGGTTTCACAATTTACTTCCAAAATAACAGCCAAATTTTCAGAAGAGTCTATTTTGGAGATAATGCGTCCCTCGGCAGCGGTTCTAGAAGATTTTTTTTCAGCTTTAAGAGCACTATTTTTTCTTAAATTGGTAATTGCTAATTCTATATCTCCTTTTGATTCGACAAGAGCATTTTTACATTCCATCATACCTAAACCAGTTTTTTCTCTTAGTAATTTAACTTCGCTTGCTTTAATTGTCATAACTAACCTCAATAAACTTTCTATTCTGAAGTTTTACTTTCGTCTATGTTCTCTTTACTTTCTTCTTGAGTATCTAAAGACTCAGGAGGATCCATATTTAGTTCTTTTTCAACATTCTTAGGTGAAACAGATTTTTTCTCTTCTTTGGTAACTGTTTTTTTATTTTCTTCACCCTTTCTAACAATCACAGGTCCATCTCCGGAAACAATGCCAGTAGCTTTTGAGGCCCCTTCAAGGCAAGCATTAGAGATTATTCTTGTTAATAAAGAAACAGATCGAATCGCATCGTCATTTCCTGGGATAACGTAATCTACGCTATCAGGATCAGAATTTGTATCAACTATACCAATGATAGGTATGCCCATCTTTCGAGCTTCTGAGACAGCGATTTTTTCATTTTTTACATCAACCACAAATAAGGCTTCTGGCAAACCTCCCATATTTTTTATTCCGCCAATAGATCTTTCTAACTTATCCATTTCTCTTTTAATACCCAATACTTCCTTCTTAGTCAAAGGATCAAACTTACCTTCCTCTTCCTGGGTTTTCAAAATTTCTAACCTTCTTATTGAAGCTCTGACAGTTTTATAATTGGTGAGCATTCCCCCAAGCCAACGATAATTTACATAAGGCATATTGCATCTTTCTGCTTCTTCTTTTATGACCCTACTTGCTGATCGTTTAGTCCCCACAAAAAGAATTCTATTATTTGATGCGGCTAACTGACTGCAAAAATCAATTGAAGGCTTTAGAAGCTCTAAAGTCTTTTCTAAATTTATTATGTGAACTTTGTTTCGTGAGCCAAAAATATAATTATCCATTTTTGGATTCCAAAACCTTGTTTGGTGTCCGAAGTGCACTCCGGCTTTAAGCATTTGTTCTATGGAAATATCCATTTCCGCTCCTTTGTAATGTAAGCCCTGAGGCTTGGGTTAAACTTCCCTGAGCCAAAATATCAAACTAGATTTGAGCTAAACCTAGCACCCAAATATTTATTTAACTCAAGTGCGAATTGAATTTTTTTTAAAATTCGATGGGGATTTAAACACAAATGTTTAAATCGAGAAAGAAAAATTTATAAATCTGAAAGTGAATATATCCCAGGCGTTTTACCTGCAATCCAATTGATAGCGGAAATGGCTCCTTGAGCAAAAATATCTCTTGATTTAGCTTCATGCTTCAATTCTATAGATTCATTTTCCATAATAATTTTTATTGAATGAACTCCTACTGAACTCTCATCTCTCGTTGAATTAATAGAGATTTCTATTTCTTTATTTTTTTCTTCAATAATTTTTTCTAATTCAAGTGCAGTACCAGATGGAGAATCTTTTTTATTTTTGTGATGAATTTCATTTATTTTGACTTTTTTTGAAAAAACACTTAACTCATTATCGGATAAAAGTTTCTTAATAAAATTAATTCCCCTGCTTAAGTTTGGAACCATCATAATAGGTATAGAATTTGAGAGTCGTTTCAAAGACTCTATTTGCTCATTTGAATGCCCAGTGGAGGCGATGATCAATGCAGATTTATTGAGTTCAGAAAATTTTACAATATCTTCAAATGCTTCAGGAGAAGAAACATCTATTACTACATCCGGTTTTGAAATTTCTTCAAAAGAATCTTTCAATTCTAACTCACAATTCGATTCAATAAAGGTCGCTATTTTTTTGCCAAAATTTTTATTATTTTTTGAAGCAACACAACCTATTAGGTTAATGTTACTTTGCTTTCCAACTTCAATTAATATTTCTTTTCCTAATCTCCCAGTGGCGCCGCATAATACTAAGTCTATACTCATCTAAAGGCCTCTTAAAAAATTTTTAGCACTTTTGTACCATTTCTCAGTCAAGGGTTGATTATCATTTTTTGAAATAGATTTTTTGAATTGTTCAAGCAAGTTTTTCTGATCTGAATTTAACTTGATTGGCACTTCAACCAACACACGAACGAGTATATCTCCTTTTGAACCACCTCTTAAAGGTTTTATGCCCTTACCATTTAATCTAAATAGCTTATGACTTTGTGTTCCCTCAGGAATCTTAAATTTAACTTTGCCCTCCAAGGTAGGGACTTCAATTTCAGCTCCTAAAGATGCATCAACAAAGTCTATAGGAACTTCACAATATAAGTGCTTTCCATCTCTTTCAAAAATTTCGTGGCTTTTTACATTAATTTCAATGTAAAGATCTCCATTTCCACTCTTTCCAGAATCTCCTTCTCCGGACAATCTAATTCTATCTCCAGTATCAACTCCTTGAGGAATGTTGACTGACAAAGTCTTGTTTTCTTTTATATAACCCGATCCACCACACTTATTACAAGATGGATCATGGATTTCTCCCTCGCCTTGGCAGTGAGGACAGGTTTGTTGCATTGAGAAAAAACCTTGCTGTGCTCTAATTACTCCTTGGCCTTGACAGTGGCTACAAACCTGCCAGTGTCCATCACATCTTTGCGTAGAAGGGATATCCAAGTTAATCTTTTTACCAGCCACAGCATCTTCCAAAGAAACTTCTAAACTGTAACTTAAATCTGAACCTCTCCTATTCCTGGAACCTCTACTTGCACTTCCTCCAAAAATATCCGAAAAGATATCTCCAAATATATCGCTGAAACCTTCAGCAGCACTTTGGGCATTATTAAAAGAAGAATTTACACCTTGATGACCAAATTGGTCATAAGCTTGTCTTTTTTGATCATCTGACAATATTTCATATGCTTCGGAAAGTTCTTTAAATTTTTCGTCTGCCTTTTCATCGCCCTGATTTCTATCTGGGTGATATTTCATGGCTAACTTTCTATAGGATTTTTTTAAATGTTCCTTTGTGGCAGATCTATCTACCCCTAGCACCTCATAGTAATCTCTTTTACTCATGGATGTGAGGACTATGATTAACTTTTATTTTCTTCTTTTACTTCTTCAAAATCTGCATCTACTGCTGAATCGTCTGAGTCTTGAGGAGTGTCGGAATTCTCTTCAGAAGAATTAGTTTGTTGTTCCTGATAAAGTCTTTGTGCAAGTGAAGATGATGCTTCTGCTAGATCTTTTGTCTTTTCCTCTATACTATCTTTGTCATCGCCTTTAAGAGCTTCTTCTAAAGCGGAAATTGCTTCTTCAATCTGACTCTTTTCTTGATCTTCTACTTTGTCAGCAGATTCTTCTAAGGTTTTTTTACAACCATGAATAAGTGTATCAGCAGCGTTTCTAGCTTGAACCATTTCTTCAAATTTTTTGTCTTCATCGGCATTAGCCTCAGCTTCTGCAACCATTTTTTCAATGTCGTCTTCAGAAAGACCTCCAGAGGCTTGGATAGTAATGGATTGTTCTTTGTTGGTAGCTTTGTCTTTAGCTGAGACATTTAGAATACCATTTGCATCGATATCAAAAGAAACTTCTATTTGAGGCATGCCTCTAGGAGCCGCCGGAATGCCATCTAAATTGAAAAGACCTAATTGTTTATTTTCCTTCGCCTGCTTTCTTTCTCCCTGAACAACATTGACAGTAACGGCTGTTTGATTATCCTCTGCGGTTGAAAATATTTGAGATTTATTAGTAGGAATGGTCGTATTTTTTTCTATCAACGGAGTCATTACTCCACCCATTGTCTCAATTCCCAAGGTTAGAGGTGTAACATCAAGTAATAAGATATCTGTCACATCGCCTGACAGTACTGCTCCTTGAACGGCTGCGCCCACGGCGACAGCTTCGTCTGGATTTATATCTTTTCTTGGTTCTTTTCCAAAAAATTCTTTTACCTTTTCTTGAACCAATGGCATCCTAGTTTGCCCTCCAACCAAAATAACATCATTGATGTCTGAAGGCTTAAGATTTGCATCTTTTAAAGCAACTTCTACTGGTTTTAAGCTTCTTTTAATTAAACTCTCAACCAAGGACTCCAATTTTGATCTAGTAATCTTGATAAGCAAATGCTTAGGACCAGAAGCATCAGCGGTAATATAAGGAATGTTGATTTCCGTTTGTTGATTTGATGAAAGTTCGATTTTTGCTTTCTCGGCAGCTTCTTTTAATCTCTGTAAAGCTGCAGGATCTTTTCTTAAATCAAAATCTTGCTCACTTTTAAACTCATCTACAAGAAAATCTATTAATGCAAGGTCGAAATCTTCCCCGCCTAAAAAGGTATCCCCATTAGTAGATAAAACTTCAAATTGTTTTTCGCCATCTATTTCTGCCAGTTCAATAATTGAAATATCAAATGTGCCTCCACCTAGATCGAATACGGCAATTTTTTGATCACCTGTCTTTTTATCGAGACCAAACGCTAAAGCAGCAGCCGTTGGCTCATTTATAATTCTTTTGACGTCTAAGCCAGCAATTTTTCCAGCATCCTTAGTAGCTTGCCTTTGAGAATCATTAAAGTAAGCAGGTACTGTAATTACTGCTTCTTTAACTTCATGGCCTAAGTAGTCTTCTGCTGATTTCTTCATTTTTGAAAGAATTTGCGCAGAAACTTGCTGCGGTGCTAAATCTTCACCATTGGCGTTAACCCATGCGTCACCATTTTTAGCTTTTACAATTTTAAACGGGCAGATTTCAGAATCTTTTTTGACTACATCGTCATCGAATTTTCGACCTATTAGCCTTTTAATGGCATATAAAGTATTTTCAGGATTAGTAACAGATTGTCTTTTGGCGCTTTGGCCGACAAGAGTTTCTCCGTCGGTATATGCAACTATAGAAGGTGTAGTTCTTCCGCCTTCGCTATTTTCAATTACCTTCGCCTGGTCACCTTCCATTATTGCAAGGCAAGAATTAGTCGTTCCTAAATCAATTCCTATAATTTTGGCCATATGTACCTCTTTTTAGTTACATACGTTAATTAAGGGCAATTAAATTTATTTCAAGTCTTTTTTTTATTTTTTATTCACTACAACCATAGCAGGTCTTACAACTCTCTCATTAAATTTAAATCCTTTTTGGAAAACCTCTAAAACAATGTTTGGTTTTTCTTTGTCATCATCGCTAACAGATAAAGCTTCATGTTCTTTTGGATCGAATTCTTCACCTTTTGGGTCAATCACTGAGATTCCATTTTTTTCAAGAGCTGAGATAATTTCCCTGACAATGAGAGATATGCCTTCTGCGGGAACAGTTTTAGCTTCTATGTCTTGGTGTTCTAGAGTTCTAAAAAGGTTATCTATTGAAGGAATAAGATCCTTAACGAGATTTTCATTTCCATACAAGCGAGCTTTTGTAACTTCATTTTGAGAAATTCTGCGTAAATTTTGAATTTCTGCTTGATATCTTAAGAGTTGTTCCTGCAATTCATCAATTTTTGAATCCTCTGGTGATGATGCCTCAGAAGATTCACCTGAATTTTCATCAATTTTTGATTCTTGAGAATTTTCTTCTTGAAGAGCTTCCTCTTGTTCTATTTTTTCTTCAGTTTGCTTTTCTGTATCTTTTTTATTCATCAGCAATAGGTTCTACATACAAAACTAATCTATGATCAACTATCTTATAACCTCTTTCTTCGGCTAATTTTTCTTGCTGTTCTTCAATAATTTCATTAGTAAATTCTATGACTTTACCAGTTTTAAGGCAGACCATATGATCGTGATGATCGTTAGGAGTCAGCTCGTATACGGAGTGGCCGTTTTCGAAATTCTGTTTCATCAAGATGCCTGCAGATTCAAACTGAGTAAGCACTCGATAAACAGTTGCTAGACCTACTTCGTCGCCTGCTTCAAATAACTTTTTATAAACTTCATCTGCGCTTAAATGTTTTGTTTCAGATTCTTCAAAAATTTCTAAGATCCTGATTCTAGGCAAAGTTACTTTTAGCCCCGCCTCTCTTAAGTTTTTGTCTTCAGCCATATTTAATTAATAGTATAATTTAGAAAAATTTCAAGATGTTCAAAAAACTTATTTTATATTTTTTAATAGCTATTTGCATTATCGCCTGTGCAAATAGGTTTTACAGAGTTCCTGTTGCGCAGGGAAATATTGTTACTGATGAAATGATAGATCAGCTTGAAATAGGACTAACGTCTGCTCAAGTACAATTTATTATGGGCTCTCCATCATTTACCAGTGCCTTTAATTCAGATCGATGGGAATATATTGGCACTTTTAGTGTTGGTGAAAATAAAATTACAAATGTTCATTACGTTTTAACTTTTGATAATGGAAAATTAAAGACCTGGGATAATTTACTTGACGAAACTTAAATAATTCCGGGAATCACTGCTTTTCTTTCTTTAGGGTATTCTTCAAAATTTGTTTGTAACCATTTGTGGTTTGAAATCGCTCTTGGCAGTAAATTTGCAAGAGTCCAAAAAAAGAAGACAAATCCAGCCAGATTCATAGTCATCAAAGCCCAGCCAAACCATTCTAAAAATTCTCCTAAATAATTTGGACAACTTACTTTTGAATAAAGAAAGCCGTTCGGAATCGAATATTGACCATTATTTTTTTTCTTGAGGGATATCATAATTTCGTCAGCTATTACATTCACTGCCATGCCTATAAAAAAAATAATTATTCCGACAGCAAAATAAAAGCTAAAAATCCATTCATTAGAGTAATCTACAAGAACAAAAATCCATGTTCCTTGGAAAAAAACATTTATTAAATTAAAACTAAATGCTGAAGCCATGACGTTAACAGGCATTTTTTTTGAATTATTCTGAGCTCTTAATGGCCAAACAAAGCTTCTATTAAAATAATGGAGGCAGTATAGAAAAGTCAAAACTACGTGAATTAAGTTAGTAGAGTCGCCATATAATAAAAAAAAGATGATCATTAAGTAGAAAGCGGGAGATTCCATAACAATCCAACCCGTCCTGGCTCCTACAGAATACTTTGAATATTTTATGTGCTTTCCATAAGGTGCTGGCTGCCTCATTAAATAAAAAAAAGCCGTCAGGCCAAGCAAAGCCCAACAACCAAGGAAGAAATAGTAAACCATCAAGTTAAAGCGTAAATAAAAATCAACAGCACCGATAAAGGAGCAATAATTTTTAAGCAACTTTTAAAGGTATTTTCAAAGATTTTTGAAATATTTAAATCCTTTTCAATATCTAAAGTTGGAATAAAGAATCCAACCATCAAACATATTAACAAACCGCCTAAAGGCAACATGAATTGGTCTGTTATTGTGGCAGTCCATTCAAAAAAATTAAGCCCATTAAGCTTATAATCTGACCAAATATTATCAGAGAAAACCGTTCCAAGTCCTATCACCCAAGCTATAAAGCCTAAAAAAACAACACCTTTTGCTCGTGAAAAAATTTTTTCTTCTTCAATCCAAGCGGTAAAAGGTTCAATTAAAGAAACTGAGGAACTTAAGGCTGCAATCGAAACTAAAATAAAAAATATTGAATGAAAGATACTCCCCAAGGGCATGGCATGAAATGCTACGGGAAGAGATTCAAACAATAATCCTTTTCCTACAAATGCTGAAAGCTCTGGGTTGCTAAATACGATAGGAAAAATAGTAAATCCAGCCAGTAAAGCCACTAAAGTATCCAAAAAAATAACAATTAAAACAGTTTTACCTATCATTTGTTCCTGCGGCATATATGCCCCATAAGCCATGATAGATCCCATTCCAATGCTAAGAGTAAAAAAAGCTTGCCCCATTGCGGTAATTACTACTCCTGGAGTAATTTTTGAAAAGTCTGGATTGAATAAAAAGGTAAAAGTTTTAAGAAATTCACCAGTAACCGAAGAGTAAATACAAAGAACAATTACTAAAAAGAAGAGTATGGGCATCAAAATATTAATCGCTTTCCCAATACCATCTACAACCCCCTTGCCTACTACATAGCAAGTTATTCCTATGAATAAGGTATGCCAAAAAATCATAAGCAGTGGGGATTCTTTGAAATCTGAATAATATTGAACTGAGTACTCTGCTGGATTCAACTCAGATGCAGGTATTGAACTAAAAATATATGAAGCAGCTATCCCAGCAATCACGCTATAGTAAGAAAGAATCAAAAGTCCAGCCAAGGCTCCAAGCCATCCCAAGACCAACCAAAATTTACTTAGGTTAAAATCTGCGATGATCTTTGTGACTGAATTTATTGGGCTCTTACGTCCATATCTTCCAATATAAATTTCAGCAATCATTATGGGAAGTCCAAGAAGCAAAATACAGAGTAAGTAAATTATTACAAATGCTCCGCCCCCACTTTCTCCAGCTAAATAAGGAAACTTCCAGATATTTCCTAAACCTACCGCTGCACCAGCTGCCGCGAGGACAAAAGTCCAGTTCCCTTTCCATATTTTTGCTTGGTCCATTTCTTTTCTAATGATTAGTAATTATTTAATATTTATACTCATCTAATGTCAAAAAACAAAAAAATAAATTCAAGGCCAGTAATTGAGAACAGACAAGCTAGATTCAACTTTGAGCTCTTCGAAGACTTTGAAGCAGGTATTTCTTTGAGCGGCTGGGAAGTAAAAGGTATTCGCGCGAGTCAGGCAGACATGAAGGATAGTTACGTGCTTATGAAACAGGGCGAAGCCTGGTTGATAGGAATGAATATTAAACCTCTCAACGAAGTTACTCATAAAGTAGACCCAATTAGAACGAGAAAGCTTTTATTGACTAAATCAGAACTTGCGAAAATCTATAAAGCTACGCAAGAAAAAGGCCTTACTTGTGTGCCTACTAAACTTTTTTGGAAAGAAAATTTAATAAAAATAAAAATTTCTTTAGGAAAAGGAAAAACAAAATATGACAAAAGGCAGTCTTTGAAAAAAAAGGAATGGGATAAAGAAAAATTAAAAATTACCAATCTTCCTAGTAACTTGAAATAAATTCATTAAAATATCGGCCCACGGGGGCGAAATGGATTAGACATTTATTTGAGAACCTGAAAGGCATGTCGAGATGGTAACAATCTCGTTAAATTTAGTTACAAAACATTTAGTTGGCAATAAAGCAAACTACGCACTAGCTGCATAATTCGGCTAGCTTTCTTGGCCTGATACCTATTAAGGTTTAAGAAAGTCACTAAATAGGTTGCTTGAGAAAATTTTTCTGGAGTTTTCTCAAAAAGAATTTACAGAATATATTTTATTTATCCTGCTCATCGGAGAAATAAAAAAGAAATAATAGATGAAACTAAACATGTAGAACTGAAGGGGATGAATCGATGGACGCGGGTTCGATACCCGCCGCCTCCACCATATTATTTCTGAATGATATATATAAATCTTATTTTTGAAAATAGATTAGATATGAGTTTAAAAATCTCTTAATATTGATTTATGAACAATCCGCTCACAAAAGACTTTAAATCTAAATTTGGACTTCCTCCATTCGAAGAAATTAAACCAAAACATTACTTACCAGCTTTCAAAAAAGCAATTGCCGATCACAAAACAGAAATCGAACTTATTTTAAAAAATAAGGAAAAACCAACCTTCAGTAATACTATTAATGCCCTAGAAAATGCTGGCTCACTTTTATCAAAAGTTAGTAGAGTTTTTTTTAACGTTTTATCTGCTGATTCATCTGATGAGCTTCAAAAAATAGCTGCCAAAGCAACTCCTTTATTATCAAAACATAGAGACAGTATTTCTTTAAATGTGTCTTTGTTTAAAAAAGTAAAAAAAGTCTATGAATCTAATGAAGACTTGAACGACGAACAACGAAGGTTAGTAAAAATTACTTACGATAATTTTATGCTCAATGGCTCTGGTCTTGACTCAAAGAAAAGAGCTTTGCTAAAAAAAATTAATCAAAAACTATCATCTCTATCCTTAAATTTTGGTCAGAATACTCTCAAAGAAACGAATGCATTTGAACTAGTTATAAACGACAAGACTGATTTAGATGGCTTACCGAAAGACTTGGTCAATCAAGCTAAACTTCAAGCAGAAAAAGAAAATTACAAAGGCGCTTGGTTATTTAAGGCAACTAGAGAAAATCTTTACCCTTTTCTAACTTTCTCAAAAAATAGAAATCTTAGAGAAGAAATTTACAAAGGTTATATAAACAAAGGAAAAAATAATAACCAGAACAACAATGAAAAAATTCTTTTAGAGATGTCTAATTTAAGAGAAAAAAAAGCGAATCTTCTTGGCTTTAAATCACACACTGATTTAGCTTTACAAAATTCGATGGCGGAAAACAAAAAAAATGTTTTAAATCTTTTAGACAACGTTTGGAAGCCCGCAAAATTAAGAGCGAAAGAAGAAATAGACGAAATTCAAAATCTTATTCAAGCTGAAGGGAATAACTTTAAATTGAAACCTTGGGATTGGTGGTTTTATGCTGAAAAAGTAAGAGAATCTAAGTTTAATTATTCTGAAGAAGAAATGCGCCCATATTTATCTTTAGAAAATATTCAAAAGGCGGCCTTTGCAGTTGCTGAAAGGTTATTTGAGATAATGTTCGTGCCTTTGAACAACTATCCTAAGTACCATGAGGATGTCAAAGCATATAAAGTTTTGAATAAATCCAAAAAAATTGTTGGAATCTTTCTTACTGACTACCACGCAAGACCTTCAAAACAAGGTGGCGCGTGGATGACTAGCTATCAAGATCAGAGTAAAAACAATGGTTCAAAGTTTCCAATCATAATAAATGTATGTAATTTTCCAAAATCAAAATCTGCTAAGACCACGTTGTTAAGCTTTGAACAAGCAATTACGCTTTTTCATGAATTTGGTCATGGTTTGCATGGATTGTTGTCTGATGTAACTTATCCTTCTTTATCAGGAACTTCTGTACCAAGAGATTATGTAGAATTTCCCTCTCAAATGATGGAAAACTGGATCAGATCGCCAAAGGTTCTCGAAGAGTTTGCATTGCATTATAAAACTGGAAAAAAAATACCCAAAAGCCTTCTAAAAAAATATGAAAAGTGTCAAAAATTCAATCAGGGTTTTGCAACAACTGAGTATCTTGTTGCTTCCTATCTTGACCTTGCATGGCATTCAGAAAAAAAGAAGATATCTAATATTGAAAAATTCGAAAAAAATCTATTTAAATCTCTAGGAAAACCAGATGCTATAGATAGCAGATACGGAAGTACGTATTTTAATCATATTTTTTCTGGAGGATATTCCTCAAATTATTATAGTTATATGTGGTCTGAGGTTCTCGATTCTTCTGCTTTTGAAGTATTCGAAAAGAAAGGTCTTTTTAACAAAGCTTCTGGAAAAAAACTCAAAAAATTTGTCTATGCGTCAGGAAATTCAAAAAATCTTATGGATCAATTCGTTAAATTTAACGGAAAAAATCCTGATCCAAAAAGGTTGCTTCAAAAAAGAGGATTAATTTAGTCTATTTAAAAAAATTTTAAATACGTTGACAAAATATACTAAAAACCTCATCATTTCGCGCCATGGCAAATATTCAATCAGCTAAAAAGAGAGCAAGACAAACAATTGTCAAAAACGAATTGAAAAGTTCACAAAGGGCTTCTGTTAGAACAGCTATTAAGTCAGTTGAACAAGCAATTGAGGCAAAAGACCAAGAGCAAGCAAAAAATTTGTTTTTAAAGGCTCAAAAACTAATTGACAAAATGGCCAATAAAAAAGTTATTACAAAAAATAGCGCTTCTAGGCAGAAATCAAAGCTCAACAGGAATATAAAACTTATTAGTTCAAATTAATTTCAGTTCCACTTTTTTCTTTATCAATAATCTTTAAGAGAATCTGCTCTTCTCTTCCATTGGCTATCCACATTTGATTTGTTGATGTTAAAAAGTTTTTAGCAGCATAGAATTTGGTTTTCATTCCTCCTCTGCCGAATTTTCCAGATTCTCCAAGTTCGATACCAAGTTTTTCTAAGTTATTAAAACTAATCTTGTTGATGAGTTTTGCATTATCGCTTGTATTTGGATCTTTATCGAAAACTCCGTCTTGATCTGTGAGAATTATTAAAAGTTGGCCTTCTATTAACTTTGCGACGTCTCCACTTAATTGATCGTTGTCCCCGAATTCTATTTCTTCTGTCGATACGGAATCATTTTCGTTGATAATAGGAATTGCTCCAAGAGCTAAAATATTTATGATACTTTTTTTAATATTATTTGATCTTTTACTATCTTTAAAATCTTCATGACTGAGGAGCACTTGTGCTGCAAATAGATCATGTGATTTTAGTTCGTTTTGATACGCATTAATCAGATCAATTTGCCCAACAGCAGACAATGCTTGAAGTTTTTCTATTTGTTGTGGCCTTTGATCAAGCTTCCAAAGCTTCATTCCACATGCAATTGCGCCAGACGAGACTAAAATTATTTCATATCCTAAATTTATAAGTTCTTTGATTTGAGACGATATTTTTCTGATGAAATTTACTTCGACTACATTTGACTCTGATGCAACTAAACTAGATCCAATTTTTATTACAATTTTTTTATTCACTATCTTTCTGCATTAAGAAATTTTTAGATATCTCATTTAGTAGTTCAGCAATACCGGTGTTCGTAACAGATGATATGCTAAAAAGTCTTCTGTCAGGATATTTAATTTCCAAATCACTATAAACGTCTTTTGCTTTTTCTTCACATAAATCAATTTTATTTAAAACTATCCATCTTTCCATTTTGAAAAGATTAGAATCATAAAGTTCAAGCTCTTTTTCAATATTTGAAATATCTTCTATAAGATCCTGTTGGTTAAAAGAACTAACGTCGACTAAATGTAAAAGTAATCTAACTCTCGATAAGTGCTTTAAAAACTTTATGCCCAAACCAATGCCATCCGATGCTCCTGGAATTAAACCAGGAATGTCTGCTACAACAAATGATGAGTAATTATTTTTTACAACACCTAAGTTGGGCTTCAAGGTTGTAAAGGGATAATCTGCAATTTTAGGTTTTGCCGAAGAAATTACTGATATAAAAGTAGACTTTCCCGCATTAGGCAAGCCTAATAAACCCACATCTGCCAAGACTTTCAATTCAAGTTTGATAAAGAGCTTTTCTCCATTCGTTCCTTCTGTAGTTTTCCTTGGTGCCCTATTGGTTGAAGATTTGAAACGCGCATTTCCCAGCCCTCCTTTGCCTCCAACAGCAATTTCAATTGCTTCATCATAGGCGGTCAAATCACAAATAATTTCATCTGTGTCTTCATTAATTATCTGAGTACCAATTGGAACCTTTAAAATGAGATTTTGAGCATCTTTTCCATGCTTATCTCTTCCCTGTCCATTTGAACCATTTTTTGCTTGATACCTAGTTTGTAATTTAAAATCTTGCAAAGTAGTTAAGGACTTTTCAGCTTGAAAGTAAATACTTCCACCATGACCTCCGTCACCACCATCAGGACCTCCACGAGGAATGAATTTTTCTCTTCTAAAGCTTAGGCAGCCATTCCCACCTCTTCCTGCAACTATTTCAATGGATGCTTCATCGATGAAGCTCATGGGATTACTCAGAAATTATAATGTTGACGTATTGTCTAGGATTTTTTCCTTTTTTTTCAAAAGCTACTTCGCCTGCACATTTTGCGAACAATGTGTGATCCTTTCCAATCCCAACATTTTCACCAGGATGAAATTTTGTGCCTCTTTGTCTTACTATAATTGACCCAGCTGTTACCTTTTGACCCCCATAGGTCTTAACCCCAAGAAATTTTGGGTTCGAATCTCTACCATTTCTGGTGCTTCCACCTGCTTTTTTATGAGCCATAGTTAAACTTTAATTGAATCTATTTTTACTTTTGTTAATTTTTGTCGATGCCCTTGCTTACTTCTATAATCCTGTCTTCTTCTCATCTTAATAATAACTATTTTCTTATCTTTTTCTTGGGATAAAACAGTACCAGTTACCTTAGCTCCGTCTAGAAATGGTGTGCCAACTTCAAGTTTGTCATTATTTTTTACAGCCAAAACATCACTGAATTCAACTTTTTCGCCTTCACCTAAATCGAGCTTCTCGATAGTGATAATCTCACCCTCTTCCACTTTATGCTGTTTACCACCTGTTTCTATTACCGCGTAAGTCATATCAATTTATAAAAAGGAGTGAATAATATCTAATTAATACAATACTCGCAATCTTTTCAAATGTTGTAATATACAAATATGGGGAGTAATTTTACTCAAGAAAGTAGCTACGATAATGAAAAGCTTTTGCTTTGTTCAGAAGGTAGTCTATTTGGTGATGATAATGGAAAGCTTCCTAATAGCGAAATGCTTATGATAAACAGAATTTTGAAGATAAATTCTAATGAAGGAGATTATGAGAATGGGCTTTTGATTGGGGAGTTAGATATCAACCCTGATTTATGGTTTTTTAAGTGCCATTTTAAAGGAGACCCAGTGATGCCTGGGTGCTTAGGTTTAGACGCAATGTGGCAACTCTTAGGATTTTACTTGCTTTGGGATGGAAATCCTGGAATTGGTAGAGCCCTTGGAGCGGGCGAGGTAAAATTTTTCGGTCAAGTGCTGCCGAAAGCACAATTAGTAAGATATGAAATCAGTATTAAAAGAATTAGAAAGCAAAAATTAGTTGTTGGCTTTGCTGATGGGAAAATGTTTGTTGATAACAAAGAAATTTACACAGCAAAAAATCTAAGGGTTGGATTATTTAAAGATCCTTCAAATTTTTAAATGGAACCAAGAAGGGTTGTCATAACTGGTATTGGCGCTGTTTCTCCAATAGGTTTGAACGTTAAAGAAGTTAATAGCTCTCTTAAAGATGGTAAATCAGGGATTTCTTTTAATGAAGAATATAAAGAACTTGGCATGCGCTCCCACATTGCTGGTTCAATTGATATTTCATTGCCAGAACTAATTGATAGAAAATTATTGAGATTTATGGGGGAAACAGCAGCTTATTCTTTTGTTAGCGCTGAGGAAGCTATTAATGATGCTGATTTAAAAAAAGAAAACTTTAATACAAGACTAGGAATTATTGCTGGATCTGGTGGAGCTTCCTCTAGAAGTCAAGTCGAAGCAGCAGACATTTCACGAAACAAAGGCGTAAAGAGAATAGGTCCTTACCGAGTAACACAAACTATGGGGAGTACTGTCTCGGCTTGCCTCGCTACTTTTTTAGGAATAAAAGGAATAAATTATTCTATTTCCTCAGCTTGTTCAACTAGTGCACATTGTATAGGAAACGCATACGAGCAAATAATCCTTAATAATCAGGACATAGTCTTGGCTGGCGGGGGTGAAGACGAACATTGGACCCAATCTATGATGTTCGACGCGATGGGTGCCCTTTCAAGCAAATATAACGAGAATCCAGAGAAATCTTCAAGACCATTTGATGAAGGTAGAGACGGTTTTGTTATAGCAGGTGGAGGCGGAATGATAATTTTAGAAGAGCTAAGTCATGCCTTATCTAGAGATGCGAAGATTTATGGAGAAATAGTGGGATATTCTGCTACCTCTGATGGTGGCGACATGGTTGCTCCTTCAGGTGAAGGAGCGATAAATTGCATGCGTAATGCGTTAATAATGAGTAATTTAGAAAGTGTTGATTATTTAAATGCTCATGGAACGTCTACTCCAACCGGAGACCCTGTAGAGCTAGAATCAATCAAAGAAGTTTTTAAAGATGCCCTTCCAATTGTAGGATCTACTAAATCTCAAACAGGACATGCTCTTGGTGCAGCTGGTGTTTTGGAATGCATATATAGTCTTTTGATGATGAAAGAAAACTATATTGCCGAATCCATAAACATTGATTCTCCTATAACCGAATCCTCAGGCATAGAGCTTGCAAGGGAGTATACAAAAAAAAATGACTTCAAAGCTTTCATGTCAAACAGTTTTGGATTTGGCGGAACAAATGCCAGTTTAATAGTTAAGAAATACTCTTAAAATGGAATTTCATCATCAAAAGTTGGGGGCTCTTGCGACTGTATTTCTTGAGAAGGCTCTTGCAGCCCATCAGCATTGTTTCTTGATCCAAGCATCTGCATTTCTCTAGCAACAATTTGAGTGGAAAATTTTCTTTCTCCAGTATTTTTATCCTCATAAGAATTTGTTTGTAATTGACCTTCAACATATATTGAAGATCCTTTTTTCATATACTCACCGACTACTTCAGCCAATCTTCGAAAAAATACAACTCTATGCCATTCAGTTTTTTCTCTTTTTTCTCCAGATTGTTTATCGTTCCAAGAACTTGATGTAGCAATGGATATTGAAGCTACTGCATCTCCGCCAGCTGTATATCTCATTTCTGGATCTGCTCCAAGATTACCAAGTAATATAACCTTATTTATACTTGCCATTTTTCTCTCAACATTAATGTCATAATTATTATTGTTTGATTAAATACTAAGTTTAAAGAAGATTCAATTAAATGAAGTACATAAATGTAAAAGGCGCTAGACAACACAACCTTAAGAATATCGATATTTCAATACCGAGAGACAAGCTAACTGTAATAACTGGTCTCTCTGGATCTGGAAAATCATCTTTGGCTTTTGACACTTTATATGCCGAGGGCCAAAGAAGGTATGTTGAATCTTTATCAGCTTACGCAAGACAATTTCTTTCAGTGATGGATAAGCCAGACGTTGATACGGTCGAAGGTTTATCGCCGGCAATTTCGATAGAACAAAAATCAACTTCTCATAATCCTAGATCAACAGTTGGTACAGTAACTGAGATTCACGATTACTTAAGATTGCTTTTTGCAAGAACTGGAACTCCTAAGTGTCCTGATCATGGTATTTCTCTAGAAGGTCAAAGCATAGACCAAATTTCAAAAAATATTCTTGAAAACTTTAAAGACGAAAAAATCTTAATCCTGGCTCCATTAATAAAAGAGCAAAAAGGAGAACATTTAAATTTATTTGAGGAACTTAAAATAAAAGGGTTTGTGCGTCTTAGCGTTGATGAAAGAATTTTTGATATCCAAAATTTACCAACTCTCGAAAAAAATAAAAAACACAACATAAGTATTATCGTTGATAGAACTTCTGGAAAGCTTGAAAATAAATCAAGAATTGTTCAGTCAATTGAAACCTGTTTAGCAGAAACAAACGGTCTTGTTGAAGTTGTCTCTGCAGAAAATTCGAACAAAAAGAAATCCTACTCAACTAAAATGGCATGTTCCATATGTGGATATAGTATTCCTGAATTAGAACCAAGATTATTTTCGTTCAATAGCCCTTCTGGAGCTTGTATGGCATGCGATGGATTGGGAACTAAAGCGGAAATAGATTTGCTTAAGGTTGTATCGCAGCCAGAATTTAGTCTAAATCAAGGAGCAATTAGGGGCTGGGATATAAATCACATGTATAGACATTACCTTCTAAGGTGCGTTAGTAATCATTATGATTTTTCATTGGACGATCCTTTCGAGGACTTACCGGAAAATATAAAGAAGATAGTTTTGGAAGGAAGTGGCAGTGAGGATGTAGATTTTAGCTACACTTCAAAAAGAGGAAGGAGGATTGAGATAATAAGGCCTTTTGAAGGCGTGTTAAACCGAATTTTAAGAAAGTATCAGGAATCTGACTCCTCACTTATCAGAGAGGATATGGCAAAGTTCATGACGTTAAAGCCTTGTTCTTCTTGTAATGGAACTAGATTGAACGAAGCCGCAAGAAATGTATTTATTGAAGAGTTTTCTCTTCCTGATATTTCTGAATTAACAATAGAAGAGGCTTTTATTTTTTTTAAAAAACTAAAACTTAAGGGAGCTAAAGGAAAAATCGCTGAAAAGATTGTCAAAGAAATTATTGAAAGATTAAATTTTTTAGTTGATGTCGGATTAAATTATTTAAATTTATCGAGAAGCGCAGAGTCTTTGAGTGGAGGAGAAGCTCAAAGAATAAGACTTGCTAGCCAAATTGGAGCGGGTCTCGTTGGCGTAACATACATTTTAGATGAGCCGTCTATTGGGTTGCATCAAAGAGATAATTCTAAGCTGCTTGCTACGCTAAAAAGATTGAGAGATTTAGGTAACACTGTGGTGGTGGTAGAACACGATCAAGAAACAATTGAAGCAGCCGATCATATAATTGACATTGGTCCTGGAGCAGGAGTGCATGGTGGAGATGTATGTTTTTCCGGAACTTTTAATAAATTAATCAAAAATAAAAATTCTTTAACTGGTGAATACATCTCTGGAAAAAAGAAAATAGAAATCAAGAAAAATGGTTCAATTGGTTCAAATGAATCAATTAAAATTTCTGGATGTTCAGGTAATAATCTTAAAAACGTAGATTTAAAACTACCTTTAGGAAAATTGATATGTATAACTGGCGTTTCTGGCTCTGGAAAATCTACTCTAATTAATCAAACTTTGTACCCAGCTATAAATAATAATTTAAATAAATCTAATCATCCAACAAAGCCTTTTAAAAAAATAGAAGGGCTCGATAACATTGATAAAATTATTGATATTAGCCAAAGTCCTATAGGTAGAACCCCTAGATCTAATCCAGTTACTTACACTGGAATTTTTACACCAATAAGAGAAATCTTTGCCGAGACTCAAGAATCAAGGTCAAGGGGATACAAACCTGGACGTTTTAGTTTTAATGTAAAGGGGGGTAGATGTGAAGCCTGTGAGGGAGATGGAATGATAAAAGTAGAAATGCATTTTCTTCCAGACGTTTACGTAAAGTGTGATGTTTGTAATGGGGCTAGGTATAACGAAGAAACTTTGAGTGTAAAATTCAAAGGAAAAAATATTTCTGAAGTTTTAGATCTTACGGTTGAACAAGCGCTAAAATTTTTTGATGCAGTTCCTATAATTAAACGAAAACTTGCCACTTTGAACGATGTAGGGCTTGGATACATTAAACTTGGTCAATCAGCTACTACCTTATCGGGAGGTGAGGCTCAAAGAGTAAAATTAGCTAAAGAATTGTCTAAGGTAGCAACTGGCAGAACTTTATATCTTCTCGACGAACCGACAACAGGATTGCATTTTCACGACGTATCTCTTCTTTTGAAAGTTTTAGAAAAATTGAAGTCTCAAGGCAATACAATCGTTGTAATAGAACACAATCTAGATGTTATAAAAAATTCAGACTGGATAATAGATATTGGACCTGAAGGTGGTAAGGGAGGTGGAAAAATAATCGCTGAGGGAACTAAAAAAGATATTAAGAAATCTAAAATTTCCCATACAGCTAAATTCTTATAAAATAATTATTTGGCTTCCTCTTCGCTTTCTTGCTCAGTTCTACTTACTAATTCTATAAATGCCATCGGAGCTGCGTCTCCAGCTCTAGGCATCATCTTGATTATTCGCAAATAACCACCAGGACGTTCTTTAAACCTTGGGCCTATTACTGAGAAAAGCTTTCCTACGGCGCTTTTATTTCTAATTTTAGAAAAAGCCAATCTTCTATTTGAAAGAGAATCAGTTTTCGCAAGAGTTATAAGAGGCTCTAAAAATCCTCTTAATTCTTTTGCTTTAGGTAAAGTCGTTTTTATTGCCTCATGTTCAATTAGAGAAATTGAAAGGTCTTTGAATAAAGCCTTCCTAGTAGCACTGTTTCTTCCGAATTTTCGTCCGGTTTTAAGATGTCTCATTAATTTTCAATATTTGATGGTGGCCAATTATCTAATTCTAATCCTAAGGCTAGACCTCTAGCCGCAAGTACGTCTTTAATCTCATTCAGAGATTTTCTTCCTAAGTTAGGAGTTTTGAGTAAGTCGGATTCTCTCCTCGAAACCAAATCACCAATGTAATGTATTTTTTCTACTTTAAGACAATTTGCTGATCTTACTGTTAATTCAAGTTCATCAACGGGTCTCAACATGATCGGATCTACAGGTGGAGTTTCGTCCTCTTCTTCTTCTTCAGTTTCAAAACCTAATTCCGCAAATGCCATTAATTGTCGTTGAAGAATAGTTGCAGCTAATCTTAAAATTTCTTCAGGATCAATTGTGCCGTTTGTTTGAACGTCTAAAGTTAATTTATCTAAGTCGGTTCTATTCTCAACCCTTGTGTTGTCTACTTCATATGAAACTGTTTTTATTGGAGAATATGAGGCATCGAGTTTCAGCAAGCCGATTTCTTTATTTTCTCCTGTAAGAGCTGCTGTATTATCCACTGGAACATAGCCCCTTCCTTTTCTTACTCTGATAGTCATATTGATTTTTCCGTTATCAGCCAATGTCGCAATTTTATGATCTGGATTTACAACCTCCACACCTGCAGGTAAATCAAAATCACCAGCTATTAAATCTCCAGCGCCTGACTTTTCTACTGTCATTTCAGCTTCCTCTTGATCTAAAAGTTTCACACTCATACCTTTTAAATTTAATAGAATATTAATTACATCTTCTTTTATTCCATCGATTGTTGAATAATCATGCAAAACTCCATCGATTTTTGCTTCTACTACAGCTGATCCTGGGGTAGATGAAAGGATTATTCTCCTTAAGGCATTCCCTAAAGTGTGACCGAATCCCCTTTCGAGGGGTTCTAGTATTATTTTTGAATGATTTACGTCAATTTCCTCGACTAAAATCTCTTTTGGGGTGAGAAAATCTTTTATAGCATCAAAGTTATCAGTCATGTTTACCTCAGTTTAAAATGTTATCTTGAATAGAGCTCCACAATGTAATTTTCATTAATTTCATTGCTTAGTAATTCTCTGGTTGGCTGTGCATCAAACGTTCCAGAAAAATCTTTGTGATTGACAGTAATCCAATCACAAGTCTCGCGAGTGGTGAATAAGTCCATTGCTTGAACGACTCTTTTTTGATTTTTTCCTTTTTCGCTAAGAGATATTTTATCTCCCTCTTGTACCAGAAACGAAGGAACATTCACCATTAAATCGTTTACTAAAATAGCTTTATGCACCACTAACTGTCTTGCTTCAGATCTAGTAGCGGCAAATCCCATTCTGTAAACTAAATTATCTAATCTAGATTCAAGGAATACTAATAAATTTGTTCCTGTCTCTCCTTTTTGACGAGCAGCTAGTTTGTAATAATTTCTAAATTGTCTTTCCAGCACGCCATATATTCTTTTGACTTTTTGTTTTTCTCTAAGCTGAACTCCAAAGTCAGAAAGTCTTGTCCTTCTCGCACCATGAGCTCCTGGAGGATTTTCTGACCTTATTTTTGAATCATATGATCTATAACCACTTTTTAAAAATAAGTCTGTTCCTTCTCTTCTAGAAAGCTTGTTTTTTGGACCTATATATCTTGCCATTATTACACTCTCCTTTTTTTAGGGGGGCGACATCCATTGTGAGGAATTGGGGTTACATCAGAAATTTTGGTAATTTTTAAGCCACAACCATTCAAAGCTCTTACTGCAGATTCTCTTCCAGAACCCGGACCTGAGACCTCAACTTCAACTGTAGTCATACCTAAGGCCCTAGCTGCTTCGCCGGCTTTTCCGGCTGCAATTTGCGCGGCAAAAGGGGTGCTTTTTCTAGAACCTTTGAATCCGTTAGCTCCTGAACTAGACCACGCAATTGTATTACCTTGTTTATCAGTAATATTTATTATGGTGTTATTGAAAGTAGCTAAAATATGAGCCACTCCTTCATTTGATACCATTTTAGATTTTTTTGTTTTTGTATTTTTATTCACCATATTTAATTACCTATCTTCTAATTGGTTTTCTTGGCCCCTTTCTGGTTCTAGCGTTTGTTTTAGTTCTCTGACCTCTGACTGGAAGTCTTTTTCTATGTCTAATTCCTCTATTAGTTCCGAGATCCATCAATCTTTTAATATTTGTACTAATTTCTCTTCTTAAATCTCCTTCTACCAAAAATTCTGAAACCGCCTTCCTTAGCTTTTCAATATCTTCTTCGTTTAAAGCTTCGATTTTAGTGTCGTAATTAATACCGGTAGAAGCACAAATCTTTAATGCAGTTGTTCTACCGATACCATAAATATGAGTAAGCGAAATCCAAGTTTGCTTTCTGTCTGGAATATTTATACCTGCAACTCTAGCCATTATCCTTGTCTCTGTTTATGTTTTGGGTCTGATGGGCAAATTACATAATTAACCCCTCTTCTTTTAATTAATTTGCAGTCTTTACAAATTTTCTTTACTGAAGCTCTTACTTTCATGTCATTACCTTTTGTAACCTTTAAGATTTGCCTTCTTCATTAGAGATTGATACTGGCTTGATAAAAGGTGTGATTGTACCTGAGCCATGAAGTCCATTACCACAACTACTGCAATTAATAATGAAGTTCCTCCGAGGTAAAAAGGGGCATTTGCAGATACAATTAAAAATTGTGGAGCTAAACAAATTACAATCATATACATTGAACCCCATATAGTTAATCTAGACATAACATTATCTATATAATCTACAGTGTGATCGCCTGGCCTAATTCCTGGCAAAAAACCTCCTGATCTTTTTAGATTGTCAGATATATCTTTCGCAGGAAACTGGATAGCGGTGTAAAAAAAGCAAAAATACGCAATAAGTACTGCAAAAACTACAACATACAAAGGCTGGCCAGGACTTAAAGCCAAAGAAACTTCCTGAAGCCATTCAAATCCATCATTTTGACCAAACCAGGAACTCATAGAAGCAGGGAATAAAACCAAGCTGCTCGCAAAAATTGCAGGTATTACTCCAGCCATATTTACCTTAAGAGGCAAATGGGATGCCTGCCCCGTGTTCATTTGATTAGGCGCACGTCTTGCATAATTCACAGTAATTCTTCTTTGAGCTCTTTCAATCCAAACTATGAAAGCAATTGCTAAGATGGCGAATAAAGCAATCAGAAGAAGTAAAATTAAACTTATTTCTCCCTGCCTAGACGCTTCGAAGGATTGTCCTACGGCGCTAGGAAGTCCAGATACAATACTCGCAAATATAATTAAAGAAATACCATTTCCTATGCCTCTTTCGTTAACTTGTTCTCCAAGCCATACAAGGAACATGGTTCCTGTTACGAAAGAAATTACAGCTGTAATGATAAATCCTAAACCTGGAGTTACAGCCATACCTTGTGAAGATAAAGCAATAGCGAATCCAGTGGATTGAAAAATAGCAAGTACAAGGGTGCCTAACCTTACATAGGCAGTTCTTTTCCTTCTGCCCGACTCACCTTCCTGTCTGAAAAGTTTTTTAAGGCTAGGTGTAGTTGCTTCAAGTAAGTTCATAACAATTGCTGCTGTTATGTATGGAACTACATTTAAAGCCATAATACTCATTCTCTCTAAAGCTCCGCCTGAAAACATGTTAAATAAACCAAGGAGTGTTCCTTGATTTTGATCAAAAAGAGAGGAAATTTTTAAAGGATCTATACCAGGAACTGGGATGTGGGTTCCAATCCTATAAATAATAATAGCTAATAAAACAAACCTTAGTCTCGACCAAAGTTCTTTAAGCCCATCTGATTTGAACCCTAAAGCAGCCATATTAATTTATTTCACCGCCATTATTTGCTATCAATTCTTTTACAGATTTTGAGACTTTGAGTCCTTTAAGTTTTAAAGGCTTAGTTAATTCTCCCCCAGATATAATTTTTACTTCTGTAATTTTATTTTTGATAATTTTTTTTGATTTTAATAATTCGATATCAATTTCTTCAGATCCAATTTTTTCTAAATCGCCCACTTTGATATGACATTTTAAAGGCGCCTGTCTCGAGGTGAATCCAAATTTAGGCAATCTTTGCTGAATAGGCATTTGCCCACCCTCAAAACCAGGTCTCACTTTCCCACCAGACCTAGCCTTTTGACCTTTATGGCCTCTCCCAGAAGTTTTACCTGAACCTGAAGCTGAACCTCTTCCAATTCGCTTAGCAGATTTATTTGATTCAATTGATTTTATTTTATTTAAACTCATATTAGTCAACGATTTTCACAACATGTTTAACTTTATTAATCATTCCCCAGTTTTCTGGAGAGTTCTTAACTTCTACGACGTGATTAATTTTTCTCAGTCCCAAACCCTTAACAGATTTTTTATGAATCTCTCTTATGCCGGACAAACTTCTAACTTGTTTAACCTTAATTGTATGATTGTCGTTTTTAGTCATTTACTTTGATCTCCTTGAACTTACTTTGGCGGGAGATTCAATACTAGTTAAACCTTTATATGTTGCCCTTACGACGTTAATTGGATTTGTAGAACCATATGATTTAGCCAATACATCTTTTACTCCTGCCAACTCTAAAACTGCTCTCATTGCACCGCCGGCAATAATTCCTGTCCCAGGTGATGCAGGTTGCATATATACTGTTGCTGATCCATGCCTAGCTTTGACTGCATAATGGATCGTGTTGCCATTTAACTCTATATTTGAAATATTCCGTCTAGCATTTTCCAATGCTTTCTGTATCGCAATAGGAACCTCTCTAGCCTTCCCTCTTCCAAATCCAACTTTACCTTTCCCATCCCCCACAACAGTTAAAGCAGTAAATCCAAAGATTCTTCCGCCTTTAACTACTTTAGCAACACGGTTAACACCTACGAGTTTTTCTTCTAATGCTTCGCCAGATTGTTGTTCAATATTTTCTTCCATAATTTACCTAAAATTTTAATCCTGAAGCTCTAGCTCCTTCGGCTAAAGATTTAACACGACCGTGATATTTATAACCCGATCTATCAAACGCAACTTTTTCTATTCCTTTGGCTAAAGCCCTCTTACCTATTACTTCTCCTACCCTAAGAGCAGCATCGGCATTTCCGGTACTTTTTAAATCCACTTCTTTATCCAAGGTAGAAGCCTGTACCAAAACTTCTTTGCCATCCAATGAAAAAACTTGAGCATAAATATGTTTGCCAGATCTGAAAACAGCCAGTCTGTTTGTTTTTAAATTAATAGCGTGAGCTCTTAACTTTTTGGCTCTTCTATTTCTTGATTCTATTTTCTTAGACATAATAATTACGCTTTCTTCGATTCCTTTCTTATTATTCTTTCATCAGAATACTTAACACCCTTTCCTTTATAAGGTTCAGGAGGCCTAAAAGATCTAATTTTGGAAGCGACATCTCCTAAAAGTTGTTTGTTAGAGGAAGTTAAAACTAACTCTGTTTGAGATGGAGCTTCTGCAGAGACACCTTCAGGCAAATCATAATTAACTGGGTGGGAATATCCCAGAGAAAGTTCTATTTTAGTACCGCTAACTTTTACCCTATATCCGACACCGTTAATTTCTAATTTTTTTTCAAAACCTTTTGAAACTCCTTCTATAATGTTTTCAGCAAGAGACCTCATAGTACTTGCCAATGTAATTGATTCTTTAGAATCAATATTAGGAGAAAATAGTATAGATTCCTCGTTTGACTCTATAGAAACCTGTTCATGAACATTAAGATCCATAGCGCCTTTTTTTCCTGAAAAGGTTACAACTTGTCCTTTCACTTCAGCTTTAACACCGTCAGTGAAATTAATTTTTCTTTTAGAGTTTCTAGCCATATTAAAAAATTGTACAAATTAGCTCACCGCCAATATTTTGAGTCTTAGCTTGTTTGTCAGTTAATACTCCTTTAGAAGTAGTAAGAATTCCAATTCCTAATCCTCCTTTAATAGCCGGAATATCTTGGCTCGAGAAATATTTTCTTAAGCCAGGTTTACTTTCTCTATTGAATTCTTTGATTACAGGTTTGTTCTCAAAGTACTTAAGAGTTATCTCGATTTCTTGTTTTGGTAAATCTCCTGTTACTTCGTATTTCTTAATGAAACCTTCATCGAGCAAAACTTCACATATAGCTCTTTTAAGTTTTGAAGACCCAAAAGAAACTTTTGTATGCCCTCTCAACTGAGCGTTTTTAATTCTTGAAATCATGTCTGAAATAGGATCTTGTAAACTCATATAAATCTCCTTATTTTTACCAACTTGCCTTTACCAATCCAGGAACATCGCCTTTCATAGCTAGCTCTCTAAGTTTATTTCTAGATAATCCAAATTTCCTATATACCGCGTGAGGTCTTCCTGTAATTTGGCATCTTCTTTGAAGTCTAACCGGACTCGCATCTCTGGGTAGTTTTTGTAATTTTTTCATTGCTATATCTTTTTCTTCTTCTGATTTTGATACGTCATTTATGATAGATTTAAGTTCAAATCTTTTTTTGGAAAACTTCTCCACCATTTTTAGTCTTTTGTTTTCACGCGCGATCATAGATTTTTTTGCCATGTTTACCTCAGGTTTTAAATGGAAATTTTAAAGCAGACAAAAGTTTTAAACCTGCTTCATCGGTTTCTGCCGAAGTTGTAATACTGATATCTAAGCCTCTTATTTTTTGAACCTTGTCATAATCTATTTCAGGAAAAATTATGTGTTCTTTGATCCCAATAGAATAATTACCCTTTCCGTCAAATGATTTAGGATCTAGGCCTCTAAAATCTCTTTCTCTAGGAATAGCTATGCCCAATAATCTGTCTAAAAACTCATACATTCTCTCTCCCCTCAAAGTCACTTTGCAACCTATTGGAAAACCCTCTCTTAATTTGAAACTAGCAACAGATTTTCTTGCTAAGGTTTTTATGGGCTGTTGGCCAGAAATTAATTTTAATTCCTCCATGGCTCCATCTAAAACTTTCCTATCGTTCATAGCATCGGGCCCAAGACCCATGTTTAATGTGACCTTAGTTATTTTTGGCACGGCCATAGACGATTTGAGGTTTAATTCTTTCAATAGATTTGGAATTGCTTCTTCCAAAAAAGTTTTTTTAATCATTGAAATATTCATTTGATTTCTTTACCGTCAGATTTAAATATTCTCTTTTTTCCTTTTTCATCAGAATAAATTTTTACCTTATCTGCTTTTTTTAATTTCTTGTTGTAAATGGCAACGTTAGAAATGTGAATCGGGGATTCTTTTTCTATGATTCCTCCGGCAATATTTAACTGAGGATTGGGTTTTTGATGTTTTTTTACTATTTTTAACCCCATAACAATGCATTTGTCTTTTGCTAGAAATTTAGTGAGAGTTCCGGTTTTTCCCTTATCCTTTCCAGAAATAATAATCACTTCATCTCCTGTTTTTAACTTATTCATTAAATTACCTCCGGAGCTAAAGAAATAATTTTCATAAAGTCTTTAGACCTAAGTTCTCTGGAAACCGGTCCGAAAATACGAGTGCCAATTGGTTGTTTTTGAGCATTAATTAATACAGCTGCATTGTCATCAAATTTAATACTCGATCCATCTTCTCGCTTTATACTTTTTTTAGTTCTGACAATAACTGCGTCTGCAACTTGTCCTTTTTTTACTCTTCCGGTGGGAATTGCCTCTTTAATTGCAACTTTAATAACATCGCCAACATGAGCGTATCTTCTCTTAGATCCGCCAAGTACTTTGATGCACATAACTTCTCTTGCACCACTATTGTCTGCAACTAAAAGCCTTGATTGAGCTTGTATCACGAAACATCTCCTTTTGCAGACTGCACAATCTCAACCAATTCCCAAGACTTGGTTTTAGAAATTGGCCTAGTCTCTTTAATTTTTACTTTGTCGCCCAGCTTTGAGGAATTTTGCTCGTCATGAAACCTAATTTTGGAAGAACGTTTCATAATTTTTCCTACCAACTTATGTTTTACTGTTCTTTGAATGAGAGCAACTCTTGATTTATCGCCTGATAAACTAATAACTGAGCCGGTCATTGTTCTTTTAACATCACTCATTGTTTAATGACCTCTTTTCTTGATTAATTTTTGTTTTAATTCTTGCTATATCTTTTCTAGCCTCAGAAAGCTTATGAGTTTCTTTAAGAGCGGAACTAGAATGTTTCATCTTTAAATCGAAATATGTCTTGTTCAACTTCTTCAATTCTTGCGAGCTTTTATCAATATTTTTTTTAGCCATTAGATTGATTTCCTTGCAATAAATTTTGTAGCAATTGGAAGCTTTGCAGCAGCTAAAGCGAAAGCTTCTCTTGCAACTTCCTCATCTACTCCTTCCATTTCATAAAGAATTTTTCCCGGTTTTATTGGAGCTACGTAATACTCAACATTACCTTTTCCTTTTCCTTGTCTTACCTCTAAGGGTTTTTTTGTAATAGGTTTATCTGGAAAAATTCTTATCCAGATTTGAGCTCCTCTCTTCACATGCCTAGTCATTGCTCTCCTCGCAGCTTCAATTTGTCTTGAGGTGATTTGACCTCTTGAAGTAGCTTTTAAGCCAAAAGCGCCAAAATCAAGCGTATTAGATTTATGAGAAAGGCCAGTATTTCTGCCCTTCATTTGTTTTCTATATTTTGTTCGCTTGGGTTGAAACATAATTAATCAGTAATTGAATTCTTCTTTTTTTGAACTTCGCCTCTGCAAATCCAAACTTTAACGCCGATTATTCCATAAGTGGTTTTTGCCTCAGCAAAACCATAATCTATATCAGCTTTTAAAGTATGTAATGGCACTCTTCCTTCCTTATGCCATTCAGCTCTAGCAATTTCAGCTCCGCCTAATCTACCCGAAACTCTCACTTTTACACCTAAAGCACCTTGTCTTGTGCAATTTTGTGCCGCTCTTTTAATAACCCTTCTAAACATTGCCCTTTTTTCTAATTGCACTGCTATGTTGGCCGCAACTAGTTGGGCGTCTAAATCGGGCTTTCTAATTTCTTTGATATTTAGACTAACTGGAACTTCCATAAGCTCAGATAGCTCAGCTCTTAGCTTATCTATGTCTTCACCTTTTTTACCAATTATCATCCCTGGTCTAGAAGTATGAATTGAAACTTTGGCGCTCTCCGAGGGTCTTTCGATTTCAATCTTACTCACGAATGCATTATCTAGTCGTTTCTTTAAAAACTCACGAACCACGAAATCGTTTAAAAGTAGTTTTTGGTATTTATTTTTTTCTGCATACCAAACTGAATTATGGTCTCTAGAAATACCTAACCTGATTCCAATTGGATTTACTTTCTGTCCCATTTAAATTCCTCTCGTATTAAGTGATAGATTAATATGACATGACCTTTTTTGAATTCTATCTGCCCTTCCTCTTGCTCTGGGCCTTATTCTTTTAAGCAAAAAAAGCATCATCTACTGAAATCTCAGATATAAAAAGATTATCAATATCTAAACCATTGTTATGTTCTGCATTGGCTATTGCGGACTCTAAAAGTTTTTTTAGATTCTTAGAAGAAGATTTTTTACTAAAATTGAGAATGTCTAAAGCTTCTGAAACAAACTTTCCTCTAATTTGGTCTGCAAGTAATCTAACTTTGAAGCTAGATACTGGGAGACGACTTAATTTAGCTTTTACTTCATTCATCTTAAGTTTTCCTGTCTCCAGAATGCATTTTGAAAGTTCTTGTGAGAACGAATTCTCCTAGTTTATGTCCAACCATATCTTCTTTAATGGAAAGAGGAACGTGGTCCCTTCCGTTATGGACAGAAATTGTTAAGCCAACCATTTCAGGAATAATTAATGACCTTCTAGACCAAGTTTTTATTGGTTTCCTGTCATTATTTGAGGAAGCTCTAACAACCTTGTCGAAAAGATGGTGATCTACAAAAGGACCTTTTTTAATTGATCTAGGCATTACTTCTTCCTCCTTCTGATGATAAATGAGTCAGTTCTTTTGTTATTTCTTGTTCTAAACCCTTTTGTTGGAGTTCCCCAAGGAGAAACAGGATGTCTACCTCCTGAGGTTCTTCCTTCACCTCCACCATGAGGATGATCTACTGGATTCATAGCCACTCCTCTTACGGTAGGACGAACACCCATCCATCTTTTTGCTCCAGCTTTACCAATTGACTTTAGAGAGTGTTCTGAATTTGAAACCTCTCCAATCGTAGCCCTACAAGAAGTTAACACTTTTCGAACCTCCCCACTTTTTAATCTTAAAGAAGCATACCCAGCATCTTTAGCAACGTACTGGACAGAGGATCCAGCACTTCTAGCAACTTGAGCTCCTTTTTTTGGCTTCAGCTCAACACAATGAATGGTTGTACCAACGGGAATGTTATCTAATTCTAGAGAGTTGCCGATACTTATAGGAGCTGAACTTCCTGAAATAATTTCGTCTCCTACTTTTATATTTTTGGGAGCAATTACGTATCTTCTCTCCCCATCTGCATATAAAGCTAGAGCAATATGGGCTGATCTATTTGGATCATACTCTAATCTTTCGATCTTGGCGGGGATGTTGTCTTTGTTCCTTTTAAAATCAATTATTCTATAGTGATGTTTATGTCCACCTCCGATGTGTCTGGTAGTAATTCTTCCAGCGTTATTTCTACCGCCAGACTTTAGATTAGGTTCTGTCAAAGGTTGATAAGATCTTCCTTTGTGTAAGTCAGGATTAGAAGAAATGCTTCTAAATCTTCTTCCAGGTGAGGTGGGTTTTGCCTTTATTACTGCCATAACTAATCTTGAGATATTTCTATTCTGTCTCCTTCTTTCAAAGCGACATAAGCCTTTTTCCAATTAGATTTTTTTGAAATTTTTCCTTTAGCTGTCATGCTTCTTTTAATCTTTCCTTTAACGTTGAGAATATTTACTTTGTTGACAGTTACTTTGAATTCTTCTTCTACTGCTTTTTTTACTTCAATTTTTGAGGCTTTTGGACTTACTTTAAATACGTACGCATTTGCAAATTGTCCTGCTAGAGAGGCTTTTTCGGTCATATGCCCCGAAAAAATGACTTGATTAGGAAAAAGATTGCTCACGTGTAAAGCTCCTCTAAATTCTTAAGGCAATCGTTATCAATTAGAATTGAATTGTTCTTAAGAAGTGAAATAGGATTTAAAGAATTAATTCCGATTACTTCTAAGTTAGCAATATTTCTACTAGCTAGTCTCATATTGTCGCTCACCTCTTCTTCTTCTTCAGTTTCAAAACCTAATTCCGCAAATGCCATTAATTGTCGTTGAAGAATAGTTGCAGCTAATCTTAAAATTTCTTCAGGATCAATTGTGCCGTTTGTTTGAACGTCTAAAGTTAATTTATCTAAGTCGGTTCTATTCTCAACCCTTGTGTTGTCTACTTCATATGAAACTGTTTTTATTGGAGAATATGAGGCATCGAGTTTCAGCAAGCCGAATTCTTT
>QCAB01000001.1 GCA_003282105.1 SAR86 cluster bacterium AG-339-G14 | reverse complement strand
AAAACACCATCTTTTTTTATGGGAGCCCCAAAAACTAAAGAAGTTTCTTTCGATAAGCTAGTTATATGTTCAATAGATTTTGTAATTTCGTCTAAAAAATCGTCTCGCATAACTAAATCTTCAGGGGGATAGCCAGAAAGAAACATCTCACTGAAAATCAATAGATCAATTTTTTCTTTATCAGCGGAAACGAGATATTTCTCAATTAGGGCAGTGTTGCCTTTTATATCTCCTACTTTAGGATTTTCTTGTACCGCCTTTATCTTGATCATAAATTGTTAATAAAGCTTTTAATTAAAACGAAAATGTTTACAATCTGAGTCCTGAGCAATGCAATATTTAACAGATAATACCAGAATAACTGGTTTAATGGAGGTCTCACCTCCAAACGAAATAATCACAGAAATTCCTATTTCTGCTGATTCATCTGAACTAGTTTTTAAATCAAGAAAAGAAATATCGGACATCCTTCACGGTAGAGACGACAGATTGGTTGTGGTTGTTGGGCCTTGTTCAATTCATGACCCTGAATCTGCATTAGAGTATGCAAAAAAATTAAAATCCTTAGAGGCAAAACATTCCAATCAGTTAAAGATTGTAATGAGAGTTTATTTTGAGAAACCAAGAACCACAATTGGTTGGAAAGGATTAATCAATGATCCTAATTTGGACAATAGTTACGATGTAAATTTGGGTTTAAGAAAGGCTAGAAAAGTTCTTTTAGATATTAATAATCTTGGTTTACCTGCTGGAACCGAATTTTTAGACATGATAACACCGCAATATTTGGCTGATTTAATATCGTGGGGGGCTATTGGAGCAAGAACAACTGAAAGTCAAATTCATAGAGAATTAGCTTCTGGACTATCCTGCCCTGTTGGATTTAAAAATTCAACAAACGGTTCTATTCAAGTTGCCATCGACGCAATTGGCTCGGCTTCAAATTCGCATATCTTTTTATCCATAACAAAAGAGGGAAAATCAGCCATATTCAATTCTTCTGGGAATGAAGACTGTCACGTCATTTTAAGAGGAGGTTCTGATACTAACTATGAATCTTCTTTTGTAGAATCTACTTCCAAAGAATTAGAAGCTGCAAAAAAATCAAAAAATGTAATGATTGATATGAGTCACGGAAATAGTAAAAAGCAGTTTAAAAGACAGCTGATAGTGAATAAAGACATATCCGATCAAATATCATCTGGTGAAGATAGGATTTTCGGAGTAATGATTGAAAGTAATTTAGAAGAAGGAAATCAAAAAATTGGGCCTCTCGAAGAAATTAAATATGGTCAGAGCATCACTGATGCTTGTGTTGGCTGGAACGATACAGAAATAATGATTAATCAGTTATCAACTGCCATAGAAAATAAGAGAAAGAAATTGCATAAATCTGCCTGATGGGAGACTTCCCAAGTCATCAATCTTTTTCAAAAGAAATAGCAGAAACAATTGGCTTAGAGGAAGCAATAATTTTTGAGCAAATTAAATCAAGTGACATCAAAAGAGCTTCTCTCAAACAAATAAAAAAAAACCTTACTTTTCTAAGCGAAAAAAAAATTATCAGCTCGCTTTATAAGCTTGAGAAGCTAAATTTAATTGAAAAGAGCGGAAGCTTTTTTTGGCTAAAGATAATAAAGACAAGATCTATTAGTCAATCTTTTTTAAAAAAAAATCATCAATCATCTTTTCTCAGGGAAATTATTTTCCAAGCAAAACAATTAGGAATTAAGAAAAAGACAGTTAGAGATAATTTAGAAACAATAAAAAAGAAGATTTCTTCGGATAGGAAAGAAGGTCTTGTCAGAGATGACATCTTAAAGATTTTGATAATGGAACAAAATAAATTAAATCGGGCGAAATATTTACCTAATAAAAAGATACCTATTGAAAAAACTTGGAATCCAAATGTTGATGCATTGAGCATTTTAAAATCCTCAGGAGTTTCAGAGGAATTTATTAATAATTCAATACCAGAATTTATACTTTATTGGAGAGAGAAGAATTTCAAATCAGATTCCTGGAATACCCTCTTTGTAAGTCACGTAAGAAAAGAGTGGGCAAAGTTTACACATAAAATTAATGATAAAAACAAACCACAACTTATGACTGATGATTGGGAGCCAGATGAAAGTTGTTATGATGTTTTAAAACTTTCGAGAATAAAAAAGAAATTTGCAAAGCAACAACTTGCGGAATTTAGAATCTTTTGGATCGATTCCAAAGAAATAATGACATCTTGGAACTCAAAATTTATCCAACATGTTAAGTTTAAATGGTACAAAAAAAATCCTAATGCCTCTGGTATCATATCAAGGCTAAATGATAAGGAATGGGCAGTTGACATCGAAAATTAAAATTCCAAATAACAGAATAGAACTAGTAAATTTGATCTTTACCCAACTTGAAGTCACCTACCACAATCAGTTTCACAAAGCTTATCCAGACAAAAATAGTTTGAATCTTGCCAAACAACTTTGGCTGACTCAATTACAGAGATTTAATGAAAAAATTGTATTTGAAAGTGTTGGTAAATTGATGACAACTTCAGATTTTCTTCCAACACTTTCAAAAGTAATCAATTATTGTATTGAGAGCAAATTGAAAAGTAACGGAATTCCAAATGTAAATTATGCTTATAAAGAAGCTTGCCACTCTCGAAATAATTTTGAAAAATTTACTTGGTCTCACCCAATTATTTTTTATATTGGGTCTAAAACAGGATGGGACTATTTATGGACCCAAGCAGAGAAAGAGACATTCAGAGAATTTAAATTAAATTATGATATTTTGGTTAACGAATATCTCGAGGGTAAGGAGTTTTCAAAGCCTAACTTTCCAAAATTACCAAATACACTTGAAGTAAAAGTAGATAAAAAGTCACAGTTGAAAAAAATTAAAGATCTAAAGAATAAGCTTATTAATTAATGTGTTGAGTCTTGAATTCAACTTATAGTAAAAGATAGAATGTTAGCACTGTAAACTTTTATGTTGACAGTGTAAACTTAGTGACTATTATACACACTCTATGAAAGTTAATTTCTTGATGATAAAAAATTTTCTTATTACTCGATCAAATATTGAGTGGTCAGCAATGTTTATTTCATTTGCAACAATCTGGATGATTTCAGGCTATTTCTATTCTCCAGAAATCTCCCTTGAGAAGGTTGAAAAAGAAGAAGTTATAGTAAGAGTAATCGATCAGGTTTCTCAGCCTTATAATGAAAAAATACTGATTAAAGGCTTTGCTGAAGCAGACAAAAAGGTTGAGCTTAAATCAGAAACTTCTGGCCGTGTAGTTTCATTACCAATAGAACAAGGATCTTTTGTAAATAAAGGAGAAGTAATATGCTCTTTATTCGTAGCTGAGAAAGAATCGTTCTTTAAAAAAGCACAATTAGAATTCAAATCAGCTCAAAAATTATTCGATGAAGGATTGTATTCATCCAATCAATTACAAAATATAAAATCAAATTTTGAGAGAGCTAAACTTGAACTCGATAATGCTTCAATAAAGGCTCCATTTGATGGAATTGTAGATCGAATCTCTATAGATGAGGGAGACTTTCTTGCAAGAGGAAGTACCTGCGCAACGCTTTTAGATTTAAATCCAATGATATTGGTCGGAGAAATTTCTGAATCTGATTTAACTAACATTTCAAAAGGCTCAATTGCTTACATTGAAACTTTAGATGGAAACACATTTAATGGTGAAATCTCTTTCGTAGCTGCCTCAGCGAATCCTTACACTCACACCTTTAGAGTAGAGGTGAAAGTTGAGAATAGTAAGAGCTTAATTAAAGACGGAGCCTCCGCCAAAATATATGTTTCTGGAAAAGAACAGATGGCGAATTTAATTCCTCTTTCAATTTTGAGGCTAGACGATTCGGGGAATTTGGGTGTGAGACTTATCTCTAATCAAGGAACTGTAGAATTCAAACAAATTGATTTAATTCAAGACACAAATCGCGGAGTATGGGTTTCAGGATTACCCTCCTCCTCTAAGATAATAACTGTAGGTCAAGACTATGTTAATGAAGGTGAAAAAGTAAAATTTGCCTATGACCAAAGATTGAATCCTAATGAAAGGCCTAATTAATTTTTTTTTAGAAAGGTATAGATCTACCTTTACTATTTTAGCTTTCATAATTGCTAGTGGTGTTGGTGCTTTATCTCAAATCCCAGCTTCCGCTTACGCAGATATAAATATCCCATACGTTTTTGTTAGCACTTTTTATGACGGAGTTTCTCCAGAAGATGCCGAAAGATTAATTGCTAAGCCGCTTGAGAATAAACTTAAAACTGTAGACGAATTAGTCAAAATTGAGTCTTACAGCAGAGAAAGCATGTCTTACATAATTCTTGAATTTCCTGATTCATTTCCAGTAGATAAGTCACTTCAAAACGTAAAAGACGCTGTTGATGAAGTTATGCCAGATTTACCTCAAGAAGCAGAACAGCCTCAAGTAATTCAATTTACACTTGATGAATTCCCAGTGATGAACATCAACATTGCTTCAAAAAGTTCCACGGATAGAGAGCTTTTAAATATTGCAAAGTCCTTACAGGATGAAATAGAAAAATTACCTGGAATTCTTGAAGTAAATATCAATGGAATTCCTGATGAGGTTTTAGAGGCCGAGATTAATAAAACTAAATTGGACAGTTACAGAGTATCTCCGTTTGCTTTGTACAATGCTATTTCTCAAAATAATAAAGCGATTCCAGCAGGGAAAATAGTTTCGAGTACCGGAGAATTTTACGTATCTGTCCCATCTGTATTTGAAACTATGGAAGATGTGGGAAATATACCGGTAATAGAAAATAATAATGCAGTTGTCTCTCTAGAAGATTTAGTCAAGCTTAAAAGAACTTTCAAAGATAAAAAATCCATAGCTAATGTAAATGGCGAAAGAGCTGTTTCAGTTACTGTTTTTAAAAAAAGTGATGCTCGTGAGGTAGTTGTTGCTCAAAAGGTAAATGTCATTGTCGACGAAGCTAAGAAGATTCTACCCGAAGGTATGGAAATCGTCATAACTGAAGATAGGACTGATATGTCCGTTGAGCTAGTGTCGGAACTTCTTGGGAATATAATGACCGCTTTAGTACTAGTAATGACCTTGGTTGTTGCAGCCATGGGCGTCAGGTCTTCAATATTGGTTGGATTGTCAATTCCTACTTGTATTCTTTTTGCGTGTTTATTTTTATCTCCAATTGGTTATACCTTTAATTTCATGGTTTGTTTTGGGATTTTAATATCTTTGGGAATGTTGATTGATGGAGCAGTCGTAGTTGTTGAATATGCAGACAGAAAAATGAGTGAAGGTTTAGATAAAAAAGAAGCCTATAGAATTGCTGCAACAAGAATGTTCTGGCCAGTAGTTGTTTCCATTATGACAACTTTGGCCATCTTCTTTCCTTTGCTGTTTTGGGATGGTATTTCAGGACAATTCATGAAGCCAATGATTATTACTCTTGTAGCAGTTCTAAGCGGTTCTATTCTTTATGCTTTAATTTTCACTCCTGCAATCGGATCAATATTTGGAAGTCTTGGTAATAGAGATAAGCAGTCTATTCAAAATTCCATCGTTCTTGAAACTGGAGATCCAAAGTCTCTTGACGGTTTCACCGGAAATTATGCTAGGTTTTTAGATAAAATTTTAAATTACCCCTTTAAAGTAATAACCTTCATTTTTCTAATTGTTATCACAATTTACGTTCTTTTTTTTCAACACGGTCCAGGAGGTAATTTTTTTGTCGAAGAAGATCCAGATACGATTATTGTAGAAGTTGAAGGCAGAGGAAACTTAAATGTAGAAGAAAAATTTAGGTTTTTAAAAGAAGTTCAAGATATTGTCCTAACCGTACCGGGTCCAGAAACAGTCAGCATGCAGCAGGCTAGTACAGAAGATCCAAGGCAAAGAGGAAACTCAGACAGAATTGGGGCAATTTTTCTAGAAATGCCTTTTGATAAGGATTTGCATGTCCAATCGGGGCTAGACGTATTAAACGAACTTAAAGAAAAATTAAAAAATGTACCGGGTTTAAATTTAACGATTAGAGAAAGAAATAATGGTCCCCCTGTAGGTTCGCCCATTGAAATTGATGTGTTTGGAAGTGACTATGAAATGGTTTATGAAGCGACAGAAGCTTTAGCAAATTATATGAAAAATAGCATTCCTGGAGTTATTAATACTTATACAACGATCCCTACCAAGCAGCTCAAATGGAAGATTAAAATAGATAAGGAAAAAGCATCTCAATTTGGAGTTGAAACTTCAGATATAGGTGCTGCAATCCAATTTATGACGAACGGAGTAAAGGTTGGAGAATATCGACCGAATGATGTAGATGATGAATTAGATATAAGAATTAGATTTCCCAAGGAAGAAAGGAGATTAGACATGTTCGAAAATTTAAATGTCTTAACTAACTTTGGCTCTGTTCCCTTAAGCAGCTTTGTATCTTACGAACCTGAATACGAAATTCCTTACATTAGAAGAGTTTCAGGCGAAAGAGCTTTTACTATTGCTGCGGACTATGCTCCGGGAGCTTTAACTCAAGACGTAATTCCGCTTCTTAATCAATGGATAGAAGATACAAGAGAATATAATGACTTAGAATTTATCTTTGGAGGAGAACAAGAGGAAACGGACAAAAATGCAGCTTTTATGAGAGGTGCAGCTGCGGTAGGAGTTTTCTTGATGGCTATTCTTTTGACAATTCAGCTCAATAGTTTTTATCAAGTTTGGATAGTAATCTCAGCAATTTTTTTATCTACAGCTGGAGTTTATTTAGGACTTACGATTACTCAAACACCCATGAGTTTCCTTTTTACTAATCTTGGAATAATTGCCTTAGCTGGAATCGTCGTAAACAATAATATTGTCTTAGTTGATACGTTCAACAGATTAAGAAGAGAAAATGAAAATGTTTCCCTCAAGGAGGTAATAATCAAAACCGCTTCGCAAAGATTGAGACCAATAATCTTAACAACTTCGACGACCGTTATCGGCTTGCTTCCCTTAGCATCCGGATTTGGCGTTGATTTACTTGCTAGAGATATAGAAGTTGGAGGAAGAGTAGCCGAATGGTGGAATCCTATGTCTTTTGCTGTAGTTTGGGGATTAACTTTCTCAGCTTTTTTAACTTTGATACTTACCCCATGTTGGTTGATGTTGCCTGAACAAATAAAAGATTTCTTTGTGAATATTAAATCTGTAAAATCAAATTCTTTGATAAATGAGTAAGCACGAAAATAATAAAGATTTTGAAACCTCTTTGAAAAAATTGGAGAAAATAGTTTCTGATTTAGAAAATGGAGAGTTGCCTCTTGAAGAATCAATTAAAACCTTTGAAGAAGGGGTGAAGCTTACGAAGCACTGTCAAAATCTACTTTCAAAAGCTGAAATAAAAATTCAAAAACTTGTCGAAAGTAAAGATGGGTCGATAGACTTAGAAGCTTTCGATGATGAATAATGAGAATTCTTTTCTAGAACATAATCTTTCTAGAATCAACCAAGCTCTAATAGAGTCTCTGCCTGAAGAAAACTTCTCTGAAATAACTAAAGCAATTCATTATTCAGTAATGAATGGTGGTAAAAGATTAAGACCCCAACTAATGCTTTTAATGGCAGATGCTTTGAAAGTAGATGTTAGTAATAAGACCATAGACCTTATGGCTGCTGCTGGAGAGTTAATTCATTGTTACTCTTTAATCCATGATGATTTACCTGCAATGGACGATGATGATTTCAGGAGGGGTCAGCTAAGTTGTCATAAGAAATTTGACGAGGCAACCGCTATTTTAGCTGGGGACGCAATACAGCCCCTATCTCTCGAAATACTAACCTCAATTAAAGACAATAATCTAAGCGATTCTACTAAAAGCAAAATTATTAACGTCTTTGCAAAAGCTTGCGGACCGAAAGGAATGGTCGAAGGTCAAAATTTAGACATAAAGTCAGAAAGCAAAAATCTTAACGAAGATGAATTGGATAGAATTCATTTTTTAAAAACTGGAAAATTAATTGAAGCGTGTGTCCTATCGGTTTGTTTATTAAAAAAAGAAATTAGAGAAGAAGAAGTAGAAAAATTAGTTGAGTTTTCAGAGAAATTTGGATTAGCTTTTCAAATCAGAGACGATATTTTAGATGTTATTGGTAACGAACAAGAAATAGGAAAGCCCGTGGGCTCAGATCAAGAAAAAAATAAATCTACATATGCTTCAGTGCTTGGGATTACAAAATCGCAATTAAAAGCTGAAAAACTTTCCAAAGATGCAATCGATATTTTAATTTCTCTTCCGTATGAAACTCAAAGACTTGAAGATCTTTGTAAAATGATAATAGAAAGACAAGCTTAGATGAAAACATTTAACGAAATTCCGTCCTCAGAACCTACTACCGATTTATTAAATGAGCTAAGATTACCAGAAGATCTTAAAAACCTATCAAAAAAAGACCTAAATATTGTTGCGGACCAAGTGAGAGAGTTCCTATTGTACTCGGTTGGAGTTTCTGGAGGTCATTTTGGAGCCGGCTTGGGAGTTGTAGAGCTTACTGTTGCCCTTCATCATGTATTTGATTCTCCTAAAGATAAAATTGTATGGGACGTAGGCCATCAATCCTATCCTCACAAAATTTTAACAGGAAGAAAAAAAGATCTGAAAAAAATCCGAAAAAATAATGGTCTTCACCCTTTCCCTTCTAGAGACGAAAGCAGTCATGACGCTTTTGGTGTGGGGCATTCAAGCACTTCTATTAGTGCAATGCTTGGAATGGCTATAGGAAAAGAATCTTCCGAATCCAAACAAGTTGCAGTTATAGGTGATGGAGCAATTACAGGGGGGATGGCATTTGAAGCTTTAGCACATGCTGGTTCATTAAAAGATGATTTATTGGTTGTTCTCAACGACAACAACATGTCTATTTCAAATAATATTGGTGGTATTTCAAATTATCTAAACAAAATTTGGTCTAGTAAGTTTTACACCCAAATTAGAGAAGGTGGAAAGAAAGTCTTGAGATTCATACCTTCTGCAAAAAGATTTGCAAGCAAAGCTGAGATTTCGCTTAAAGGCATGTTCACTCCGGGGGCAATATTTGAAGAGCTTGGCTTCCATTACATCGGGCCAATTGATGGTCATGATTTAAACCTCCTAATAGATACTTTAAAAAACTTAAATAATTTAAAAGGTCCTAAATTCTTGCATGTAATAACTACCAAGGGAAAAGGATATTTACCGGCGGAAAAGGATCAAATTGGATTTCATGCAATTTCAAAAATGCCAGGACCTTCTGAATTATCCATGAATAAAAAACCTAAATATTCAGATATTTTTGGAGAATGGGCCTGCAAGAAAGCAGAGGAAGATAACAATTTAATTGCAATTACACCAGCAATGACTGAAGGCTCAGGGCTTGTAAACTTTTCAAAAGTATTTCCAGATCAGTTTTATGACGTTGCGATTGCAGAGCAACACAGCATGACTTTCGCTGCAGGTTTGGCGTGTTCGGGCAAAAAACCAGTATTAGCAATTTATTCGACTTTTTTACAAAGAGCTTACGATCAACTAATTCACGATGTCGCAATCCAAAATTTAGATGTTATGTTAGCCATCGATAGAGCCGGCTTTGTTGGCGAGGACGGTGCAACACATGCTGGCATATTTGATCTGACCTTTCTTAGATGTGTACCTAATTTAACCTTAATGACTCCCTCTGATGAGAATGAATTGTGGTTAATGTTAAATACTGGATACGATTTAAAAACTCCGGTAGCAGTAAGATACCCAAGAGGTTCTGGACCAGGAAATGAAATTACTCATTTGGAAGAAAAAATTGAAATAGGAAAAGCAAGGACGCTTAAAGAAGTAGACAGCGATGTAGTTCTGCTTTCTTTTGGATCACTTCTTCCAATTGCTGAAGAAATTTCAGAGGAACTAAATTACAGTTTAATCGATATGAGATTTGTTAAACCTATAGACGAATCTTTGTTATTAAAACTTGCACGATCAAATAAGTTATTAGTCACTCTTGAAGAAAATGTCGTTGCTGGAGGTGCTGGATCTGCCGTTAATGAAGTTTTAAATCAAAATTTTATCTCAACTAATGTTTTAAACATTGGAATCCCTGATCATTTTCCAAAAGTCGGTTCTCCGCTTGATCAGAAAAAAGAAGCGGGACTCAGTAAGGAAAATATTATTGAACAAATAAATAAAAAACTAAACTCGATGAAATAGCAGCATATAGACCCGCTAAAAGATCATCGAAAACTATTCCAAAACCATTTTTTAATTTTGCATCCATGAAATTGATTGGATAAGGTTTCCAAATATCAAATAAGCGAAAAAAAAGAAAAGCTATTAGAGAATAAACAATAACTTCTTGAACCATTAAAATAGTCGCTGCTGGACAACAAGCTATCCATATTCCAGCAAATTCGTCTAACACAATAGATTTTTGATCTTTCTCTTCTCTTGAAAGATAAAATGTAGCTTTTTCACAAACCCAAACTGAAAACAAAGCAATAAATAGTGTAATGACTGTTACCGCCAATAAACTTAAGGAAAAATAAATTGTGAAATAAAGATAAGTCAGAAGACCGAAAATTGATCCCCAAGTTCCAGGTGCAACAGGTAATTTGCCTATGCCAAATAGAGTAGCTATGAATGAAAAGGGAGAAGAAAAGATTGAAAAGTTTTTACTCATTAAAATGATTGTATCCAGATTTTGGAAAACTTACTAAGCTACCTTTTTCAATTACTCTTAAATTAGTTTCTTTTGTAATTTTACCTATTTCCGATATCTCGACATTAAATCTTTTAGATATTTCCAATAAATTTTTCTTTCGATTGGGAGAAATTGTCATAAGAAGCTCATAATCATCGCCCCAAGTAAGCGCGTCTTCAACTGGCCCTACAAACGAGATCTTTTCAACATTTATTTCACCCCCTAACTTGCTTGCTTCGAGAATATGTCCCAGGTCTGATATCAAACCGTCAGAAACATCAATGCAACTATTGGCGATACTAGAAAGTTCAGCAGCAAACTTAAAGTTCAACTTTGGACTCAAAAATTTTTTTACAAAATTTGAATTTAGATCTATTTGAGCCATATTTTCTTCGATGAGTTTCAAACCTTTTTTAGCTTGGCCTAATGTCCCAGTTAGAAAGATTAAATCTCCTTCTTTTGCACCGCTTCTTTTTAAAAAATTTTCTTTATTCAATTCACCGCACGCTGTGATAGAAATATTTTCTTGAGCTCCCTTAGTAAGATCGCCGCCCAAAACAGGACAAGAGTAATCTTCGGAAAAGTTTTTTAATCCCTTAACGAAACTTCTCATCCAGCTTAAATCTTTATTATTAACAGTCAGAGAAACTAAAATCCATTTTAAGCTGCCGCCACAAGCTGCAATGTCACTAGCTGCAGTACTAACGGATCTGTATGCTATTAAGTGCGGAGAAAGATTTTCTGGAAAGTGGATACCTGAAACAGAAGCGTCCACCGAATAGATAGTTTCTTTGTTATTTTCGACCAAACCGGCATCATCGCCCGGCCCAATGATTATCCCTGAGGTGTCAAAATATTGACTCCCCAAGGATTTAAATGTTTCTTTTAAAAAACTAAATTCATCCGAATCTTTCATGAGAAGAAGCGGATGAACTTTAAATTAAGATTGATATGCCTCAAAGAGACCGGTAGCGCCCATACCACCGCCGACACACATAGTGACTATGCCGTATTTGCCGTCTCTGCGATTGAGCTCCCTAGCGACGTGGCCAACTTGTCTTGAACCAGTCATGCCAAAAGGATGCCCAATTGAAATCGAACCACCATTGACGTTAAGTTTGTCTGTTGGCAATCCAAGAGTATCTCTTATGTAGACAACTTGAGAAGCGAAAGCCTCATTAAGCTCCCACAAATCGATGTCATCAATTTTTAAGCCAGCTGATTTCAATAATTTAGGAATTGAGTAAACAGGTCCTATTCCCATCTCATCTGGCTGACAACCCACTACTGTAAAGCCTCTGAAATATAATTTTGGCGTGAGACCCATTTCTAAAGCTTTTTCCTCGCTCATAACCAAAGTCACAGAAGCACCATCAGAAAGCTGAGAAGAATTTCCAGCCGTTACTGAACCACCTTCAGGATCGAATACCGGTTTTAGAGAAGACAATCCTTCGAGAGTAGTCTCAGGACGATTGCAATCGTCTCTGTCTACAGTAACCTCGACCTCTTTTTCTGCTCCGGTCTCTTTATTTACTAACTTCATAACAGTATCCATCGGAATAATTTCGTCATCGTATAAGCCTGCTTCTTGGGCAGCAGCGGTTCTTTGTTGACTGGAGAGAGCATACTCGTCTTGAGCTTCTCTAGAAACATCATATCGCTTGGCGACACATTCTGCCGTTTGACCCATTGCATGGTAAATTCCAGGTACATCAGCAGCAAGAGTATCATTTACATACATGTGCATGTTTGTATTCCCCTGGGTTGTAGAAATAGACTCCACTCCACCGGCCATAATACAATCACTGAATCCACTTTGAACCTGAGTTGCGGCCATGGCTACAGTTTGCAGACCTGATGAACAGTATCTGTTGACAGTTGTGCCGCCAACTTCAATTGGAAGTTTCGATAAGACAGCTACGTTTCTAGCTATGTTGTGACCTTGAGCTCCTTCAGGCGCTCCACAACCTAAGATCATATCCTCAACCGTGGAAGGATCTAACCCTGGATTTCTTTCTAACAAAGCATCAACTAAATGAGCGGTCATGTTATCTGCTCTGGTTTGATTGAAGCCTCCCCTAAATGATTTCGCTAGTCCAGTTCTTACACTGTCTACAATTACTACATTTCTCATAAAATCTCCTTAAATTTACGTTTATTTATAAACGGAAAATTGATTATAAATAATTTCTTGTTTTTATACTATGTTCAAAATAAAAAAAAGCCTCGACGAATCGAGGCTTTTTTAAAATAAAGACTTTAAAAGTTTATCCCAAAATCTAATCCAGCACGCATGCCTTCAGAAAAAGTTACAAATATATTTTGACCTTGCAAATTACTTGTTCCTTGCAAAGAAGTTATTTGTCTTTTATCTGTAATGTTATTGGCCCAAAGGTTCAAGTACCAATCAGCATTGTCTGGAGTGTAAGAAGCAGTTAAATTCCAAAATTCAGAAGCAGGAACCTTATGCTTTTCATCATTGTACCAGTCACTATAAAATTCATCTTTAAAAGTATACATTAAAGAGACTTGCCCAGAACCACCAAGGCCTGACCAAAGTTGGGTAACGGTAACATTACTCTCCAATTCAGAAGCAAATGGAACCTGATTACCGCCAACTTCCTTGTAGACATTACAAGATGGATTACAAATTGGTACTGCCAACCCTTGCATGTTCATTAAAACATTACCATTGTTGTCCATAGAGTAGGTTGCTTGGCTACACAACGCTCCGATTACCGGAATTCCTGCACAACCAGCATCAATCGCATCAGCTGCACCTTGAGCTGCAGCTGCACTCAAACCAGCAGCTTGGTAAGCAGCAGCTAAAGCAGCATTAGTAGGTAAGTTAGTGAAACTTGTTGCTTGAGTTGGATTATGCGGGTTAATTGATTGTGAACCCTTTTTAATTACTCCGCCTAGAGCAGCTACGCTGTAAGTATTTTCAGCAGTAGGAGCAACAGTATCCATAGTGCTGTCTAAGTATAAAGCTGCTGCAGAAATAATTGTAGTAGGAGTGACATAAGCTTGTGCTGTTAAAGATACCCCTTCATGAGTAAAGTCATGAAGTTCAGTATACGCAGAACTTTGTCTAATCTGAGAGAATTGACCGTTTTCCATTTCCATTGAGAAAGCAGTTAAATTTAACCTCATCGCACCATCAAAGAAAATATTTTTCGTTCCAATTTCTATTTGAGTTGAATCGGATCCTACATATTTTGTTGTGTCTGGGTTAGCTCCTCCCGGACGATTACCTGTTGTGTAAGAAGCGTAAACTTGACCCTGATCATAAAAATATTGACCAACAAATTTGTACATGTCAGCTTCTTCTTTATCTGTAGTTATTGAAGCACCGGCTTGATAACAAAGTTCATAATCCGCAGCGTTACATTCTGCAACTGCAGCTGTTGAAGCAGCACTAGAATAAGCCCCGTCAGATAATCCTTGCATGGATTGAGTCCAATATCTGTCGTCGTTGTACCTAGCACCTAAAGTAAGCTTAATGTTGTCAGTTACATCCAAGTAGTATTCACCAAAAACTGACATCGTGTCTCGGAAAGTTCTTTGATCGTTAATTAAGCCTCCAGCTTCTGCAGGCATATCTTTAATACAACTTGAATTGTTTGCAGCAGATCCAGTACAACCTGCAATTACCTGGTCAGCTGCACCAGTTAAAATAGTTGTTACTGCAGCTAGATCAGCAGCACCACCTAAAGCTGCTTGAGTAGCATCGGCGCCTAAAACTGCTCCAAGAGTTTGTGCAAAGTTCTGACCACCATATCCATTTAATTTATTGCCAAACATCGCTGCCATTGGGTGGTTTCCAAAATCGTTCATTAACAAGTAACCAACTGTTTGAATCCAATAAGGATTCCATGCAGTGCTTTGGAAATTATAAGCACCCACAACGAAGTTGTGAGGTCCATCAAAATCTGAAACTAAATTAAGTTCGTACTGTTCGCTATCATATGCAGGAAAAGTACATTCAAAGGATTCATCTCTAACAACATTGGTCAATGTTCCGTAACAGACTGTTGGAAGAGAAGCGACAGCAAGAGAACCTTGAGGGATAATCGCGTTCCCAATTAATCCAGCCGATCCTGAAGAATGCGAATGGTCATTATCGCCATATTGCGCTTGGTGTGTAGCATTGTAAGTAGCCTTAGCATTAAAAGTTAAACCTCCAGCAGGAGTAACTAGATCGGTAATATACTCTAATTGTGCTCCTTCGTGAGCAATAGTCTGCTGAGGATCACGAGTTTTTTGGACTGTATCAATGTTTGCAACCCTATTTGCTGCAGCATCCGAATAAGTATCAGTACCTGGCGCAATTAACATTAAAAGGTTAAAAGTATTGTTAACCAATCCTACAGGGTGTACTGGATTATTTATGTTGTCATAAGGATTTCCAGGAAAAGGAGAACACCCAAAAAATTCGTCTCTCTTACAAGCTGGGGCACCTAAATTTTGCCTTGTATCATTAATATTGTTTTTATTGAACATAAATCTTAAAAGACCATTTTCGTCCAAGTCGTAATCTAGAGTAAGTCTATAAGCAAAAGAATCTCTTGAGTCAATGTCATTTGAAGTAACATTGTTAAAAATAACTCCGTCCTTATCGTATTTTCTGAAAGCAATTCTTCCTGACAAATTGTCACTCATATCTAAATTGTAAGCACCCATGACTTTAGAGAGTCCGTCAGCACCGACTGTAAGATCAAGATACATTTCTGCACCTGGTTTGTTGGTAATGACGTTAACGAGACCTGTAGTTGTATTTCTACCGTATAAAGTTCCCTGCGGGCCCTCTAAAACCTCTATTCTTTCTAAATCAAGGAACCCAGCTTCACCGAGAGTTTGAACAGCTTGTGTGTGCCCATTAATAGCATATTGCACTGCTGCCACCTGAGCTGCACCAATTGTAGGAATGAAAAGACCCCTAACTTTAGTTGCAATTCCTGACCCAATAGCTGCAGAATAAGAAAATCCTGGTAATCTTTCAGCTAAGTCGTCCCCGGTTTCAATATGTTGTTCTCTAAGATCATCACCATCCAAAGCTTGTACAGAAATCGCAACTTCTTGCAGTGACTGAGTTTTTCTAGCAGCCGTGACAGTGACTTCCTCAACCGTTTGCGCATAGGCAAAAGTGTTAAGTAAAGCCAAAGCCGCGCTTAAGACTGTATATTTAATAATTTTTTTCACTGACTCCTCCCTCTTGAGCTCAATAATTAATTCAGGAGAAATACAAATTTGTATCTCATTCCATTGAGCTTTCTAATTGAGAATCGTCAGTCCGTGACGGATAAGGTTTCTCCCCTATTTGCGATAATACCTTAGCTTAATTTAGATAACAAGCGTTCGAGGATTTTAAAACTTCAAAAAAAAGCCCGACTAATGTCGGGCTTTTTTAAGTAAAATTTAGATTAAAAATCTAATCCAAAGTCTAAACCAACTTTTCTGCCTTGATCAAAAGTAAGAAATGGAGAACCTCCTTGAAGGTTACTATTTCTTGCAATTGAATTGATATATCTTTTATCAGCAAGATTTCTTGCCCACAAATTCACGTACCAATCGGCATTGTCTGGAGAGTATGTCGCATTAAAATTAAAGTACTCAGTTTCGTCGACTGAATATCTTTCAGCGTTAAAAATGTCACCATATACTTTATCTTTGTAGTGATAAGAAAGATTTAAAGATCCAGAACCTCCACCGAATTGATAAAGTTGAGTTAAAGTCACCGTAGACTCTAAATCTGCAGTGAAGGGAACTTGATTTCCACCTATTTCAACAAACTTTTGAAATGTTCCTAGCCCCTGCGCAGCAGCATTATATGCCCCATCAGCAATTGCAAACACATCTCCGTAGGCATTGATCAAGTAAGCAACATTTCCTTCAGCGTCTGTAGCTTTTGAATACATACTGAGCGTTCCGCAAACTGCGGCACCAAAGAAATTTGAACAAATGGCTTGCAAAGCTGAATCTTGGGTAGTGCTTCCACCCAAGCTGGTAGTAGCAGCGGTTGTTCTAGCAATAGTCTCAAAAGATACAGCATTGGTTGGATTGTGAGGTTCTAGCGAAGTCGATCCTGAAGCAAATGCATAACCAGTTACGTCTGCAACTACCGTCGCAGAGGCAGTAGTATTGGCTGCAGTCGCGGCAACTGTGTCAAAAGTACTGTCGGTAACAAGTGCATTTAACGAAATTATCGTAGATGGAGTAACAAAGGCTTGTAAATTCATCTGAACACCTTGGTGAACCATGTCGTGCGGTTCAATGTAAGCCGACGAGAACCTAATGACACTTTGTTGTGAGTTTTCAACTTCTTGCCTAAAAGCGGTTACGTTTAATCGCATAGCGCCGTCAAGAAATATATTTCTTGTTCCAATCTCGATTTGTTCTGACTCAGCTGCTTTATAAAGAGTTGCATCAGGTTGAGCTCCCTCAGGTCTTACTCCAGTCACAAATGAAAGATAAACCATGCCTTGATCGTAATCATATTGCACTGCAGCCTTGTAAGTAGAATTTTCGTCTTTCGAATTGGTGCGAGTAGCGCCTTGTTGATAACAAGTTTCATAGGCAGTTGTCACACAAGCTGCGCCGCCTGTATAGGCCGAATCTGACAAGCCCTGCATCGATGCAGTATGAAACCTATCGTCCATGTAACGAGCTCCCAAAGTAAATTTCAAGTTATCCATAGGAGTCCAATAAAATTCACCGTAGAGTGCCTGCGAAGTTCTCTGCGTTCTTTGGTCAGCAATCAAACCACCGGCTTCGATGGGCATGGATTTAACACAAGTTTCTCCTGCTGCTAAGGCAGCACATTGAAGAGCAATTGCTGGAGCCATAGTATTTTGCAAGAAAGCAACCGTGGCTAAGGCTTGAGCTTGCGCATTGCCACCTGCAGCGGCAACAGCGGCAACAGCTTCATTCAAAGTATTTCCATTAGTGTCAACTATAGCGGTTGAAGCTAATGCACCTCCAAAGATCTTATAAAATTCTTGTCCTCCATAAGTTGCCATAGTCGGAGCTGCGGTTCCAAACATGGTTAAATACGGGTGTTGATCGAAATCGTTCAGTAAGGCATATGCCGTTGTTTGTATAGTGTAGGCACTGTAAATTGTATCCATGTAGTTGTATGCACCTGCAGTAAAATTGAAAGGACCATCGAAATCACTCACAAAATTTATTTCAAATTGTTGAGAAAGACTGCTTAGGTCGGTACATTCAAATGCTCTGTCAGTCGTGACATTAGTTAAGGTTCCTAAACAAAAAGTCCTTAGAGACGGAATAACTAAAGAAGGCATAAGAGCTCCATTCAATGGATCTGAGGCATTGGAATGATCATTGTCGGTTAAATGATAATAACTTTGTTGAATGTGTGTTCCTTTCAGGGTTATGGTCATGTTGTCCAACTCAGTTACATTGGTTAGAGCAATCATGTCAAATTCATCTTTTCTTACTGGATCAACGTCTTTGTTAATGACGTCGATGCTGTTAATTCTCGCGGCCTCAGTGGATGCATAAAGATCTGCTCCAGAGTGGTTAATATTGGTCAATAAATTGAATTGATTCGCAATCGTACCTGAAGAAACTGTCGCTCTGTTGAGATGTGCAGAAAAATCTTCTGTTAAAGGATCACAGCCAAAGAAGGGGTCTCTGTTACAAGCTGAAAGGCCATAATTTTGACGTTGATCATTTACATTTAGTTTTTCTAACTGCAAAGTAAGAGTGTTTTGATCATCTATCTCAGCTTCAATAGTTGTTCTAAATCCGAAAGAATCTCGGTCGTCGATATCATTCCCTGTCCCGGCATTGAAGATAACTGGATCAATGTCTAATTTGGTACCAGCAACTCTCATAACAGCTCTATCTGAGAGTTGAATGTCTCTAGCAAATTTAAGCTGAGAAAGTCCGTCAGCACCAGCAGTTAAAGTAACAAACTGATCTGCTCCAGGTTTAGCGGTGATAAAATTTATTAATCCAGTAGACGCGTTTCGTCCATACAAAGTTCCTTGTGGACCCTCAAGGAGCTCTATCCTTTCGGCATCAAAAAAACCCATAGTTGCAAAAGGTCTGTTACCAATTTGGTGACCGTTTTGAGCTGTAATCACTGGAGCCGTAGTTGCCGATCCAATTGTAGCAACCGATAGACCTCTTACTTTTAAAAGAACTCCTCCGCCAAGTGCTTCAGTAAAATCAAAACCAGGTATAGTTGAAGCCAAATCATCCGCAGTCTCAATATGTTGATCTTGCAATTCATCTGACGTAATAGCTTGAACAGAAATCGCCACATCTTGTACTGACTGTTCTTGCCTAGTTGCTGTGACGGTTACCTCTTCCAAAGTCTGTGCAAAAGAAGTTAAGCTCAATAGAAAAAAACAAGAGCTTACTAAAAAATATTTTATTAAGGTATTCAAAATCTCCCTCCTTAGTGATTTGTTTGCAGTGAAAGGAATAAATTGAACTGATGAAGGCTAATGAAACGAATTCTTCTTGAATCCTATCAAAAGTAAAAGTTTTTCCCTAAACTCAAGCCAATTTTACATAAAATGTCCCTCGTAGCAACAAAAAAATAGAAATAATGACTAGGAAGGAGCGAGCAATTTACATTCAAAAAGAGTTAGAGAAACTCTACCCAAATCCAAAGCCGCCTTTAAAATTTGTCAACAGCTACACTCTTTTAATTGCAGTTTTATTAAGCGCTCAATGTACAGATGAACGCGTAAATATCGTAACGAAAGATCTGTTCAAATTGGCGAAAAATCCTAAAGACATGCTAAAACTGGGCGAGAAAAGGATTTACCAAATCATTAAATCTTGTGGGTTAGCGCCAAAGAAAACTAAAGCCATTTTAAAAACTTCCAAAATTCTTTGCGATAAATTTAATTCTAGAATTCCAAGAGATATCGAAATACTTGAAACCTTGGCTGGCGTTGGTCATAAAACTGCTTCGGTTGTTGTTAATCAAGCTTTTGGCCATCCAAGTTTTGCTGTCGATACCCATATTCACAGATTGGCTCAGAGGTGGGGTCTTTCAAAAGGAAAAAACGTTCAAGAGACTGAAAAAGACTTGAAATTACTTTTTCCTGAAGACAGTTGGGGAAAGCTTCATTTACAAATTATTTTTTACGGTAGAGAATTCTGTTCGGCAAGAGAATGTTTTGGTTTGGAATGCAAGATTTGCAAAGCTATCTATCCAAAAAGAAGAAGTAAGGTTATAACCAATAAAGCATAGAAATACCATTGCTAGGAGGTATAATTTTCCAATGTACGGAAACAATTATACAATTGAAAGTTTTGATTCTGAGCTGTGGGAGGCTTTTGAAGGCGAGAAGATAAGACAAGAAGAGCATATCGAGCTCATTGCCTCAGAAAATTACGCATCGCCTAGAATTTTAGAAGCTCAAGGTTCAATTCTCACCAACAAGTATGCCGAAGGCTACCCGGGTAAAAGATATTATGGTGGCTGCGAATTTGTAGACGTCGCAGAACAACTTGCCATTGATCGAGCAAAAAAACTTTTCAAAGCAGATTTTGCGAACGTTCAACCGCATTCCGGTGCCAGCGCTAATGCGGCTGTATTCTTAGCGTTACTTAATGCTGGAGACAAGATTCTTGGTATGAGTTTAGATCATGGAGGCCATCTCACGCACGGATCAAAAGTAAATTTCTCTGGAAAGATTTATGAATCTTATAGTTATGGCATTGATGAGACCGGTGACATCGATTACGAAGAAGTTAAACGCCTTGCAGACGAACACAAACCCAAATTAATTATTTGTGGTTTTTCTGCTTTTTCAGGGGTATTAGATTTTGCTAAATTTAGAGAAATCGCTGATTCAATTGACGCTTATTTACTAGCAGATATTTCGCATGTTTCCGGCTTAGTAGCAGCTGGACTTTATCCAAGCCCTGTCCCCTATGCCGACGTAGTAACTACAACAACTCATAAAACTTTAATTGGTCCCAGAGGCGGTCTAATCTTGGCCAAAGAAAATGAAGAGCTTCACAAAAAACTTAATTCGGCCCTTTTCCCAGGATCTCAAGGCGGTCCGTTAATGCATATAATTGCTGCCAAAGCAGTTTGCTTTAAAGAAGCAATGGAACCAGAATTCTTAGATTATCAAAAGCAAATTCTTGCAAACGCAAAGAAACTGAGCGCTTCTTTAATGGAGAAGGATATAGACATTGTTTCAAATGGAACTTCAAATCATATGTTTTTAGTTAACCTAGTTAAAAACAATCTAACTGGAAAAACTCTGGACGCAGCTCTAGGTTCTGCTCACATCACGGTAAATAAAAACTCAGTGCCTAATGATCCTCAGTCCCCTTTCGTGACTTCAGGAATAAGAATTGGAACTCCAGCGGTTACACGAAGGGGTTTTAAAGAAAATGAAATGGACATGATTGCCAGTTGGATCGCTGACATTATTAATGATGTAAATAGTAAAAAATTAATTGATCAGACCAAAGATGAAGTTAGGAACCTCTGTGCTCAGTTTCCCGTATATTCAAGATAAATCATGCATTGCCCATTTTGCACCTTTGAAGAAAGTAAGGTAATCGACTCACGGCTGGTAGCTGACGGTAATGAGATTCGTCGTCGCAGAGAATGTCTTCGCTGTCAGGAACGCTGGACCACATACGAGTTGGCTGAACTAGTTATGCCAAAAATCATCAAACAAGACAAATCCAGAGTACCATTTGACGAAACTAAACTTAAAGAAGGAATTGCTAGATCGCTTGAAAAAAGACCAGTTAGCCAAGAAGAGTTTTTAAAATTAATAGAGGATATTAAAAAAGACATCCGCTCGCTTGGAGAAAGAGAGATTCCTTCAAAACAAATTGGAGAAACGGTAATGAAATTTTTAAGGAAAATCGACGAAGTTGCATTCGTGAGATTCGCCTCGGTTTATCGCAGTTTCCAAGACCCACTTGAATTTAGCGAGGAAGTTAAAAAGCTTTCAAATGACTGAAAGAAAGTTCATGTCTTTAGCCTATGACTTGGCTAAACGTGGTCAATACACTACCAAGCCCGGAGTAAACGTTGGATGTGTAATAGTTAAAAAAGGCAAAATAATTGGTCAAGGTTGGTACGAAAAATATGGTGGCCGTCATGCAGAAGTAAACGCCATTAACTCAGTTAAAAAAAGATATCCTAAATCTTATGAACATGCTCTTTCCAATAGCTCTATTTATGTTTCGCTGGAACCTTGCAGCACATATGGAAAAACACCGCCTTGTGTTGATGAGCTTAAAAAATACTCTTTTAAAGAGGTTGTCATTGGTGATAAGGATAAATCTCAAAATGGTATTGAAGAATTAAAAAAAGCAGGTCTAAAAGTTAAAGAATTGAATCTTAATGATTTAAAAACAAATCAAGGCTTCCTGAAAAAAGTTAACTTAAAACGTCCTTATGTTAGAGCGAAAATCGCTATGTCTAAAGATGGGAAAATATCGTTTAAAAATAATAAAAATAAGTGGATTACTTCAAAAGCAAGTAGAAAGGACGCTCATCACTACAGAGCAATTTCTGACTTAATTGTTACCGGCACTGGCACTTTATTAAAAGACGATCCTTCACTTAATGTGAGAGACCGAAATATTACAAAGCACAAAAGTTTCAAACAGCCCCACAAGGCCGTGGTTGGAGACTCGCTCAATGATTTAAAAGATTTAAAATTTTTCAAAGATAAGGTTCAAAAAATTGTATTTGCTTCGCGTAAAAAAAATCTTCCCAATATAAATCAGCTAAAAAATACTGAAGTAAAAGTTCTTAATAAATCAGGATCAAAATTAGATTTAGTTTCGTTCTTAAACAAGACTGTAAAAATGGGTTACAAAGAAATATTGATAGAAGCAGGGCCAAAACTTCTAACTTCATTTATCAAAGCAGATTTAATAGACGAGTTTATTGTTTACATTGCGCCAAAGATACTATCAAATACCGCTGATTCTTTTTTTGAAGGACCGTCTTCATTAAACCCTTTGAAATCAAAAAAATACAAAATCATTGAATCAACAAAAATTGGAATTGATAAAAAATTAATTTATAGAAGAAAACAAAAATGGGATTGAATAAAACTGAAGATTTAATTGCTGATATAAAAAAAGGCAAAATGGTACTTCTTATGGACGACGAAGACAGAGAGAATGAAGGCGACATCATTTTAGCTGGTGAAAAAGTTACGTCCGAAAAAATAAATTTTATGGCAAAAAATGCCAGAGGTTTAATTTGCTTAGCGCTTAGTGAAGAAAAGTGTAAGAAATTAAACCTAAACCAGATGGTAAGTGATAATAAAAGTGGCCACGGTACAGGCTTTACTGTTTCTATCGAAGCTGCCACGGGTATCAGCACAGGAATTTCTGCTGCGGATCGAGCAAGAACGGTAAAAGTAGCGTCCAAAGCAAATGCAAAGGCTAATGAAATAGTATCACCAGGTCATATATTTCCAGTAAAGGCAGTCAATGGAGGAGTTCTTTCCAGAGCGGGTCATACCGAAGGAAGCACTGATTTGTGCCGATTAGCAGGGTTGAATCCTGCTGCAGTAATCGTTGAAGTCATGAATGAAGATGGGACGATGGCAAGAAAAAAAGATTTAATGGATTTTAGTAAAAAGTATGATTTAAAAATAGGAACTATTGCTGACTTAATTAACTACAGGATTATGAATGAAAAAACTGTTGAAAAACTCAGTCAAAAACTTGTCAATACAAAACACGGAAAGTTCACCTTAATTTCTTATAAAGATGCCATAACAGACGAGACTCACTTGGTTCTAAAAAAAGGAAAAATACTTAAATCAAAGCCTACTCTAGTTAGAGTGCAGCAAACTAACTATTTGCACGACATGTTGCAAGTAGAGGAGTATGGCTCAAGATGGTCGCTTGATGAGGCTATGAAAAAAATTTATAAGAGTGGCTCGGGTTTGATTATCCTAATTGATGGAGGAAAAGACAAAGAAGAAGAAATTCAAGACTTAAAAAAATCTTACAAGCAATCTATTCCTGGAGGAATTGATGTCAGAAGAATTGGAGCGGGTTCACAAATTTTGCGAGACTTGGGCGTTGAAAAGATAACTCTTATGGGCTCTAAGACCAGGTATCCTTCAATTTCAGGATTTGGATTAGAAGTTGTGGAATATATTCAAAAATGAAAAAAAGCATACAACTAAATTTAGACAATTCAGATTTTTCAGATAAAAAAATATTGATCGTAAAAACTAAGTGGAACGAAGAAATAATTGATCCCATGGTTGAAGATTGCTTAAAGGTTCTAAACAACCATAAAGTAAATTTTTCTACTTTTACTGTACCAGGTGCTTTTGAAATCCCTTTCATGGTTAATGAAAAGATAGAAAGTTTTGATGCCGCTATCACTCTCGGAGCAATAATTAAAGGTGAAACTCCTCACTTTGACATCATTTCTCAATCAGCAAGTGATCAAATAATAAATTTAGGGATTAAGTTTAAAAAGCCAGTGATTTTCGGTGTCTTAACCACGAATAACAATGAACAAGCAATTGAGAGAGCTAAAACGAAAGGTTCAGAACTTGCCGAAAGCGCACTTTATTTATTAAATGAAATAGATGCCTGAAAAAAAAACTTTTCCTTCGCCTTCAAAAAAAAGAGAGTTAATTTTACAAGCTCTATATCAACAAGAAATTAGTGGTGATTCGAATACAGAAATTTTAAAACAGCTGAAAGAAAGAAATAAAAAGTTTAACTTATCGGAGCTTAATGAATTTTTAAAAGGAATTAAAAAAAATAAAAAAATAATAGATAAGGTAATCGAAACTAATTCAAAATTAAATTTCAAAGACATAGGACAAATAGAAGTGTCAATTTTAAGATCGATAATTTATGAAATGATGCAAAAAAAAATTGATCGATCTGTTTCTTTAAACGAAGGAGTTAGATTAGCAAAAAAATACGGACAGGACTCTAGTTATAAATTCGTTAACGCAGTCTTAGATAAGTATAAAAGTTAAATGCTTTTATTAAGCATTATTGTTCCTGCATCGTCGGGAGCAGTCGAAATAACGTCCACAGAAATTCCACAAAGTTCTTCAATTTTTTTGTAAAAATCTATTGTTTCTCTAGGCAACTCCTCTATTTTATTTATTCCCTTAATTGATTGTTTCCAACCTTTGCAACTTATGTATTCAGGTTGAGCAGTATCGAGGTCCATACATTCAGAAAAAATTTCAGCATCATCAGTGAATTTATAATCTACGCAAATTTTGATCTCATCTAAAAAATCTAGAACATCCATTTTTGTTAAGCACAAAGCCGAAACACTGTTGGAATCAATTACCCTTTTTACTGAAACTGCGTCAAACCATCCACACCTTCTTGGTCTTCCAGTTGTTGCACCAACCTCTCCTCCTTCTATGGCTATTTTCTTACCTATTGCGTCATCGATTTCAGTTGGCAGAGGTCCTTCCCCAACTCTAGTAACATAGGCCTTAACCACCCCTAGGATATAATCGATGTCATGCGGGCCAATGCCTGCGCCAGAAGCAATTCCTGCTGGAGAGCAATTACTTGATGTCACGTAAGGATAAGTTCCTTGATCAACATCTAATAATGCCCCTTGAGCGCCTTCAAAAAGTACTCTTTTATTCTCACTATTTAGTTTTCTTATCTCAGCTGAAACATCTGCAAGCATCGGTTTGAGTCTTTCACCATTTTTTAAATTTTCGTCCTTAATAGCTTGAAAATCTAGTTTCGAATGTCCAAAGTATTTTTCGAGCCAAAAATCATAATAAGATATGTTTTCTTCTAACTTTTCTGATAATTTTTTTTCAGACAAAGTATCAATAATTCTTATAGCGCGCCTTGCAACTTTATCCTCATAAGTCGGCCCTATGCCTCGCAAAGTGGTGCCAATAGTATTAAAGCTATTGGATTTTTCTTTGAGTTGATCAACTAAAATATGATATGGCTGAATCAAACTACAAGCGGGACTTATTTTTAATTTTTCCAAAATATTTTTAGCTACTGGCTCTATTTGTTTAATTTCCTCAAAAAGTGCATCGCACGAAATTACTACTCCCTTTCCAATCAACGATAACGCGTTTTCATGACAAATTGAGGAAGGAAGTAAATGCAAAACAATTTTTTTTCCATCAATGATAAGAGTATGACCAGCGTTATGCCCGCCTTGAAATCTGCAAGCTGCGTTGGCTCGGTCTGACAAAAAGTTTACAATTTTTCCCTTACCTTCGTCCCCCCACTGAAGTCCTAGTACCGCAAAATTACCTTTCATAAATCATGAATTAATTTTCGTGATAGCAAACAAGTCTTTATCGAAACCTATTGCTGATCTATTTGTTGCGCCCGAATTGATATTGTATTGTCCACCGTTAGCTATAGGATATCCAAAATTCTTAGAATGTACTGAAAAAACCAGGCCTGAGTGATAATTAAATCCAGGAAAATCTGTCATATCAATATGCGGTTCAAAGAGAGTCTCTTTGTCCACAAAGTTCCAAATCGATTCAATATCTTTTAATAAATCTTTTCCAACCTCTAAGGCCACCAAATCGGAAAGTACCGATAGATCGCCTTTACAATTCGTTAATTTAATTAATTTATCTTTAACTTCTTCTTCAATTCCTTTATCTTTTGACCAATCCGTCAAGTCTGACTCAGATTTCATAGAGATAATATTGTTTAATTCATTACCTTCTTCATCAGATAAAGCGCAAGTATCTAAAAATGAATCAAAAACTTCTGTTTTTCCAAAAGACAAAGTCAGATCTTTGATTTTTGTAATCTCCATACTTTTGGAAAGAAGCTTTAAGATTTCAAATTGATTATCTTTCCCACCAAAGATTTCAACTCCTGATTTAATAGTTATTCTAGATCTACTGAAAGAATCTTTTCTTTTTTTTAAAACTTCACCGGCGTAACAATATCTTCTCTCCTCATCAGTTGCCTCCGCCTGATCTATCCTTGCAATCTGTTGAGAGATATCTGGACGGATAGCCAATTCTTTTGTAGAAAGATCGTCATTAAAACTAAAAGCAGAGTCTTTTAAAGTTTGATTTTCGTCTCCACCGATTGCATCAGCGAATTCAATTAAGGATGGGTAAGTTAATTGAAACCCTTCAGACTCATAAAAGTCTATTAAAGCACGCTTAGTAGATTCTAAGTTTTTAGCGTCGACCGCAGTTATATCTTCTACTCCATCGGGCAGATATGAAGATTTGATAGGCATTTTTTATTGCTGTTCTCGAGATCCCGTCGAACTGTCTAAGTATTTAAAAAAGTCGCTTTCTGGGTCTATTAATAAGACATCAGATTTATTTTGAAAGGTTGACTGATATGCATTCAAACTTCTAGTAAATTCATAAAATTCGGGATCTTTATCAAAAGCTTTGGCGTAAACTGAAGTCGCCTCAGCATCTCCTTCTCCTTTAAGAATTTCAGCCAGTTTATATGCTTCAGCTAGAATTACTGTTCTTTCTTTATCAGCATTCGCTCTTATCTCTTCGGCAATTTCGTTTCCTTCAGCTCTCAATTCTTGAGCAAGTCTCTCTCTTTCCGTTCTCATTCTGTTGTATACGGAATCATTTACCTCGGTTGGTAACTCAATTTTTTTTACTCGCACGTCAATTACTTCAATTCCAAGTTCTTGGTTAGCAACAATGTTCAAGTCGTCTGTTAGTACTTGCATCAATTGATCTCTTTCGCCAGATATTACGTCTTGGACAGTTCGAACCCCGAATTGGTTCCGTAAGCCTTCATCCACCCTTTGCGTCAATAAAGTACGCATGGCCCCAAGCTGACCGCCAGAAGATGTAATATAAAATTGTTCGTTGTCTGTGATGCGCCACTTTACGAATGCATCCACAATTAAACGTTTTTTCTCAGCAGTGAAATAAGGCTGAGGTACGGCATCTAAGGTAAGTACTCTTGAATCAAATTTCCTCACTGTATGCAAAATGGGCACTTTGAAATGCAAACCCGATTCAATTTTAGGATCAACAATCTCACCAAATCTTAATAGAATTGCTGTCTGTCTATCAGTGACTATATACAAGCTATTGGCAAGAATTATTATTAAAAGAAGTACAAGACCAATGACTCCTAATCTTAAAGCACCCACGCTATCTCCTCTCCTGTCTTTTTCTGATTTCTTCAATGACCCGATCTGTTAAATCTTGAATGCCAGTTGGATTAAGGCCATTAGAAGACCCATTATTACCATCGTCTTGAGAGGGTCTCAAAGATGATGCGGCAGCTATTTGATCTAAAGGAAGATACATAATGTTATTACCATTTTTAACATCGATCATAACTTTTGTACTATTCGACATAACAGATTGAACGGCATCTAGATAAAGTCTTTCGCGAGTGACGTTTGGAGACTTCTTGTATTCAGCGAGTAGCTGATCAAATCTAGTCGCTTCTCCTTCTGCTTCCGCAATTACTTTTGCTTTGTATCCTTCAGCGTCCTGGATTGCTCTTTTAGCTGCACCTCTCGCGATAGGAACTATTTCATTAGCATAAGTTTCTGCTTGGTTTTTCAAAGTCACCTCATCTTCTCGTGCTTTAACCACATCATCAAATGCGGCTCTTACTGCTTCGGGAGGCCTAGATTCTCTAATGGTTACTGTCACCACTTCAATCCCAGTAAGGTAAGTATTCAATCTTTCTTGCAAGCGACTTCTAACATCAATAGCAATTTGCTCTCTACCTGTTGTTAAAACATTGTCCATACTGTTGCTGCCTACTACGTGTCTTAAAGCAGATTCTGCGGCTTGAGAAAGACTATCTTCAGGACCAGATGCTTCTAAGAGAAAAAATACAGGATTGGATCGCTTGTACTGCACTGCAACTTCAACATTTACAATATTCTCATCCTTGGTCAACATTGAAGAATTTGTAGTATGGGTAAACAGTTTTTCTGTGTTAACAATCTGCCTAGAGTCTATTATTGGAGGATTCCAATGAATTCCAGGGCCTTTTGTATTGGTATACTCACCGAATCTTAAGATTACCGCTTCCTCTTGAGCATCAACAGTGTAAATGCCTGCTGCGCCATAAAGAATGATCAGCCCAGTGAAAAAATATGAAATATATTTAGACGAGCTAAACTTTTTGCCTCCACCGCCTCCTGAGCCACCGCCGAAGATGGGGCCGAGAATTGCTTTGAATCTTTTTATAGCTTCATCAATATCAGGGGCATCATTTTTGTTGCCCCAAGGGTCTCTTGACCCATTATTGTTTTTATTTTGATCGTTCCAAGACATAGATGCGTATTCTAAGTGTTGATTGTAAAGAAAGAAACACTGAATTCATATAAAAGACTCAATCTTTATAACTTTATTCGATTCATTTTTTTCAAATACCTCTGTTGTGGTAAATTTATTTAGCCAAGTAATTTGTCGCTTCGCTAATTTGTAAGTTGAATTAACAGCCTTTTCAACAAGTTGTTTCATATTAATTTTTTTTTCTAAATATTCTAAACATTCTTTGTAACCAACAGATTTTAAAAGTGATACATTTTTTGAATATTTATCAATGATTTTTTCTACTTCATCTAGTAAGCCTTTTTCCAACATGGCTTCAAATCTTTTCTCCAATTGAGCCTTATATTCTTTTTTGTTTTCTGGAATTATTGCAAAACTTAAAATCTTTCTATCCAAGATTTTTTCTTTAACACTTTTTTTTCTTATCTCACTGAATTTTTCATTTGTAATTAAACAAACTTCTAAGGCTCTAATAATTCTTTGAGTATCGTTAGGATGAATCTTTTTCGTGGCTTCAAAATCCATTATTTCTAAACGTTTGTAAAGGCTTTCTAGGCCAAACGTTTCCATATCACAAATTAATTCTGCTCTAATCAGTTCGTCTCTATCAGGTAAATCTGCCAAGCCTTCAATCAAACTGTAAAAATACATCATAGTTCCTCCAACTAAAATTGGAAATTTTGACCGGCTGTCTATTTGTTTGAGGATGTTTAAGCTTTTTTCCTTAAAATCTCCTACAGAAAAAGTTTCATTAGGATTTAAAATATTAATTAAATGATGAGGATTTTCTCTAAGAAAGAGATTGTCCGGTTTGTTACTTCCTATATCAGCTTCTCTATAAATTTGAACGGAATCAACACTTATGATTTCGGATGGATGTCTAGAAAAAAATTCAGCAGCAAGATTTGTCTTTCCTGTATGGGTAGGCCCATATATAGCGATGATGGGTTTCACTTCGTTCAAATAAAAACTTTAAAGTTTTACTTAAATTGCCTCTTCATCAACTTCACCAGTTCTTATCCTTGTTACTTTTTCAAGATCGTATACAAATATTTTCCCGTCTCCTATCCTTCCAGTATTTGCGACCTTTGAAATTGCATCAATAACGTCATCTACTTGAGAATCTTTTATTGCAACTTCAATTTTTAATTTAGGCAGAAAATCGGTTTTATATTCGTGCCCACGATAGAGTTCAGTAGTACCTTTCTGTCGACCAAATCCTTTGACATCAGAAACCGTCAGACCAGTTACTTCCAACTTGTTTAAAGCGCTTCTAATTTCATCTAATTTGAGTGGCTTTATTACCGCAGTAACAAATTTCATTAATATCCTCCCTTGCCAAAATCGTCAAGCTTCTATAAGTGGTAAAAGCTTTTCTATCGATCTTTCGACTGATCCTTGTCTAGATAAAAGATAATCGTTACTCCGATTTTTTAAATCAGAATTGTAAGAAAAATTCCTCCATGCAGATGCTAAATCAGACTCGGTTTCTATAATATTTAATATTTTCAGTCTTTGCAAATCCTCGACGATTGCTGAAAAATTGTATGTGCTAGCTCCTGAATATATTGGCAACCCATGTTTTACAGCTTCTAGAAAATTTTGTCCGCCATGAGGAATCAAAGTCCCTCCCATGAAAGCAATGTCAGCTACTTTAAAAAAAGATTCAACTAAACCCATTTTATCAACTAACGTCATTTCATAACTTAAATCCAAAACGTTAGAGAATTTCGCGTAAGTAACTTTATTATCCTCTAGAATATTTTGCACCTCTTCGCTTCTATGAGGATGCCTTGGTATTAAGACCAAGTGAAAGTTTGAATCGTTAAGTTTTTTATACGTATTTATTAGAAAAATCTCTTCTTTAGGATGTGTGCTTGCACAAACTATAATTTTTTTTTCTTTTTTTTCGTCGGCCTTGTATATTTTCTTTGAATCATTCGGAGAAACTAAGTCAGAAAATTTTAATGAATGATCGAAAAAAACTTTTTGTGGAATTACTCCTGCAATAACAAAATTGTCTGAGTCTTTTTGACTTTGTGATATTACCAAACTTAGTTGTGAAAATATTTTTTTGAAAAAAGTTTCAAAACGCTGATATTTTTTTAACGATTTCTCCGACAAACGTCCATTGAGGAGTGCGATGGGAATGTTTTGTTTGACACAATTATTTATTAAATTAGGCCAAATTTCAGTTTCTATTAAAATTAAACATTTGGGTTTTATACTCAATAAAAATCTTTTTACAAAGATATTCAAATCATAAGGCAGATATTGGTGTTCTAAATCATTGTCATAAAGTTTCTTAAGCTGTCGTGATCCGGTAAGAGTCGAAACAGTTAAAAAGATTTTAATATTAGGATGCCGTTTTTTAATTTCTTTTACCAATAGGCTAGCTACTTTTACTTCACCAACAGAGACTGCGTGTATCCATATGGGTTTTTCTTGGAAATTATTTTCAAGATTAACTTTTCCAAATCTTTCTTTTATTCTTGGCAACTCTGAGATATTAAATTCTTTTTTAGAAAATAATCTCAAAATCGCAAAAGGAAAAAGGATGTACAAAAAAAGATTGTAGAAAAGCATTCTACATATATTTTATCAGAGGCAAATATGCAAAATACTCTAATTAGCAATTTTGAGTAAGTTAAAATAAATTAATGAAAATATTGGAATTTCTTATATATGCTTTGTTGAAGACATTAAATATGCTTCCCAGAAGCGTCCAATTTTCTTTGGGAACCTTTCTAGGGCATATTTTTTTTAAAACTCTTGAAGAAAGAAGAGAAATTTCAAGATGGAACTTAAAAAAATGCTTTCCTGAAAAAAAGGACGAAGAAATAAATATTATTTTAAAAAAGAGTTTTTTACTTTTAGGAAAGTCGCTTTTTGATTTTTTGAATGCATTTATGGCTTCAGATAAAAAACTCAAGGAACTATTAATAAATTTTGAGGAAATAAAAAAAGTTTCAGATCTTAAAAACCCTTCAAGGGGCAAATTAGTACTATTCATGCATACTCCTAACTTAGACTTAGTGGTAAGAATAGCCTCATTATTTATGCCTGTCTCAGGAATGGCTCGGCCACAGAGTAATAAGATTGTTGATAATTTATTTAAGGCAAGTCGAAAAAAATTTACGGAGAGGATTTTTAACCCGAATGAAATTTTAGATCTTTTAGATTTTCTGAAAAAAGGTAAAGCATGTTTATATGCCCCAGATCAAGATTATGGTTATAAAAGCTCTATTTTCGTGGAATTTTTTGGGCACAAAGCTTTGACGGTAAAATTTCCCTACATAGCAGCAAAAAAAGCTGATTGCGATGTGTATTTATTCTCTCTAGAAAAAAGAGATTCAAAATACGAAGTAAATTTAGATAGAGTAATTTTGAAAGGTCATAAAATGGAAGAGGATTTAAGGGAAATAAATCTAAGAATTGAAGAAAAGATAAAGAAAAATCCTGAAAATTATTTATGGTCTCATAGGAGATTTAAAAATAGACCAGAAGGGGAAAAGTCTTTTTATCCGGAAGACCTTTTAAGAAAAAGAGGTTAAATCTAAAATTAAGTTATCAATAAGTCTTACTTCTTTGTAAAAAACTGCAATTGCAATCAAAACAATCTTAGTATCCAATTTTATTTCCTCCAAGGTTTCGGAATCCGAAATATCAAGATAATCAATCTTAAACCCTTCCTTTTCAATTTTCTTTTTGCATTTTTTTTGTATTAAATCAAGATCGTCTAGCGATAAATTCGTATTTTTTTGATAGCTAAATTCAATGTCATTTTTTATTTCATTTAGAAATTTAAAAATCGAGGAAGCGTGGATTGTTTCATGTTCACTGAGGTAATTATTTCGAGACGAGAGTGCTAAACCATTTTCGTCTCTTTCAGTAGAAGCCAATAAAAATTTTATTTGATATTTTTTTTGCTTGATCAACTGTTTAATAATTAACTGTTGTTGAAAATCTTTCATACCAAAAACACAAGCATCGGGTTTTATTAACTCAAAAAGCCTATTAACAATTGTAATGACCCCATCAAAATGTCCAGGTCTCGACTTGCCACATAACTTATTGGCAAATGGCGCAATAAGAGATTCTATATTTTTTAGAATTTCACTTTGTGAAGGAATAAAAACTCCATGACAATTATTTTCTTCTAAAATTTCTAAATCTCTTTCCAACGACCTTGGATATTTATCTAAATCTTCGTTGGGACCAAATTGAAGCGGATTTACAAAAATTGAGACTACTGGATTGTAGTTTTTTTTTAATGCGGTCTTTAATAAGCTTATATGTCCCGCATGCAAGTTTCCCATTGTTGGTATCAATGCGAAAGGTTTTTTGAAAGGAATCGTTGAAAGTTGATTTAAAGATTGAACTTTGATCACTATTTAAAACAATGTTCAGTTGAAGGGTAAGCTCCACTTTTTACTTCAAGAACATATTTTCTAATGGCACTTTGAATTGTTTCCCCTTTTTCCAAAAAATTTTTAACAAATTTAGGCGGCGTTTCCAAACAAGTGATGCCAAGTAAATCATGTATCACCATTATCTGGCCATCGGTCAAAGATCCAGCTCCTATTCCTATAGTTGGAATGGACAATGCATCTACTATTTTTTCAGTTAACTCGACTGGTATACATTCTAAAAGGATAAGTTCTGCTCCCGCATTTTCTAGGTCTTTAGCCTCGGCTATAAATTTGTCATGAGAAGAAGGATCTCTGCCTTGAACGAAATAACCGCCAATTCTATTAATTGATTGAGGTGTTAACCCTAAGTGAGCACAAATAGGAATACCTTTATTGGCCAATAGTTCTGTTATTTTAAGAATCACCTCTCCTCCTTCTACTTTGATGCTGTTTGCACCGCCCTGCATCAGTCGAGTCGCATTGGTGTAAGCAAGCTGCTCAGTTGCATAACTCATAAAAGGCATGTCTGCCATTATATGTGCATTAGAATTACCATTTTTGACGCATCTCAGATGATATAAAATATCTTCCATCGAAACAGGGACAGTTGAGTCATGACCTTGAATCACCATTCCGAGACTGTCTCCGACTAAAATTAGATCAACTCCAGCCTCACACATCATGGTGGTCATTGTTGATTCATAGGAAGTTAATGCAGCAAATTTTTTCCCTGAGCTTTTTAGATCTCTTAAAGTTTGTAAAGAAATAGGTTTTATTGATTCCGATGACATTTTATTATCTCCAATTATCTTTAATCCATGGAGTTGGCAGTACCTTTCTATACCATTTTCCACCTTTCCCAATCATTGCATCTGGAGGATTGGGTTTGCCATGGAAGATGATTATTTTAGCCGAAGAAGGAATTTTTGGAGGCTTAAAAAATTGTTTTATTCCTTTCTCTACACAATCTTTTTTAAAGCTTTTGCACCAATCTTCCGGCCAATATTCTAAAGAATGATTCTTTTTCATGTAATCAGACAAAAATTCTTGTTCATTTCTAAACGATGTCTTTATTTTTTCAAAGTTTTCTCTGAAATGTTCCAAAACATCATAATACTTTCCAATTTCAAATCTATAAACCGAGCTGTTGCCTATGAAATTTTTTTTTCTAAAGTCTTTTATGATTAAAAAATCACCGGAGTAGTCAAAAAAAGCATCGATGTTATCTATGATAACTATATCCAGATCCAAAAAAAGAGTCTTGCCAGAAAGATCATGCAAATTTGAAGCAAAGGTAGAGATTTTCATCCACCCTCTTTCAGGAATTCCCACAGGAAGATTTAAGCTAGGCAAATCAAATGATTCTATTGAATCTAATAAGCCTGATTTATTATCAGTAAAACAAACAAATCTAAAAGGTCTCTTTAAATTTCTATCGACCATGTTGTACAAAATATTTACATAGGAAGAATCGTATTTTTCTCCCCATTTCATACAAATAACATTAACTTTATTTTCCATTTTCTTATTCAAAAAAATTGATTAATTTTTTTTGCAATTTCTTTAGGTTTTTCTATTAGAAAAAAATGAGTACCTTCGACTTCAAATAATTTTATTTTCTCGTTTTTAGCAAGATAGTTTAAACCTACATTTGGGATCGTTGAATTCATACTAGCTTTGAGAATCAAGACAGGAACTTTTATGTTTTTTAAGGTTCTATAAGAATTTAATGAAACTGTTTCAAAAGTCTTCGCTTCCCAAGTCGGATCACAACTCAATTTCATTGAATCATTATGATCTTCCAAGCCACCTATCAAATAATCCTCAATTGAAGTTTCTGGCCAGGAAGCAAAAATACTCCTTCCAAGATAATGACTTTTTGCTTCATCGAGATTTTTAAATTCACTTCTTCTTTTGGCGGCATAATGCGCAATTGTTGGTGATCGCCACATATTTAATTTTTGACGAATTGAGGAAAAAAAAGCAGTTTTAGGGTTATAAAGCAGTACTGGATCCATAAGAGCCAAATTTTCTACTCCAAATATGTTCCTTCTACAAATCTCTGCAGCAACAATTGCCCCCATAGAGTGCCCTATAAAAGAAGCTTTTTTTATTTCTAATGCTTTTAAAATTAAAACTGCGTCGTCTGCATACTGGTCCCATGAGAATAATTTGCTTGGATCAGCTTCTGCTTTAGATTTACCGTGACCTCTTTGATCAAAGGCAATTAAAGTTCTCTTGCCTTCAAATTGATTGAAAAGCTCTTCGAAGAAATTATTGTAAGTTTCCAGATTTAATCCTGTAGCGTGAAAAAAAATGATTGGACTCAGATCATTCTCGCCTTCTTTTTTTAAATAAGAAAATTCTCCCGCCTCACAGGATATGGTTTTTCTGGCTTCAAATTTCATAAAGATTATTTTATTATCGATTAGAAATGACATTAAACACTGTAAAAGGTTTTCTTGACAATACAGAAGGTAAAGAATTAGCGAAAATTGCAAAGCAGTGCTCGAAGCTAGGTCCTTGCCTTGAAATCGGCACTTATTGTGGCAAATCAGCTTTAATTATAGGCAATGTTTGCAAAAAAAATAAAAATATACTTTTCACCATTGATCATCACACCGGTTCTGAAGAACATCAATTAGGAGAGGAATACCATGATTCTGACCTTTTTGACCAAAATATTTCTTGCTTCAATAGTCTTCCAGAATTTTTAAGAAATTTAAGAGAATCAAATTTAGCAAATTTTGTTTTACCATTAGTCGCTGACTCTGAAGAGACTTCTAAAAACTGGGAGATTCCCTTAGGAATGGTCTTTATTGACGGTGGTCATAGCAGAGAAAGTGCTAACGCAGATTACACAAATTGGGCTCCTCATATCGTGAAAAGTGGATTTTTATTGATCCATGATGTGTTTCCAGACCCAAAAGACGGTGGCAGACCGCCTTATGAAATTTTTTGCAAAGCCAAAGAATCTGGGAATTTTGAAGAGATTTCTCTAACAAGAAGTTTAGCGGTCTTAAAAAAAATTTGAAGTTGAATTGAATTCAAAAAGTGAATTAGCTGCAAGTACAACTGCAGCTGCCGTCCAGCTTGGCTTTTCAATTGGCCAAAACTTGTCGTCTTTGTAAACATATCCTGTCCAAAAAAGTTTATCTTTTTGATCAATTAGTTTAGAAATATTTTCAAATATCTCCAAAGCCGCTTTTTTTTCATCTATTTTATTTAAAGCCAAAATTAACTCACATGATTCTGCTACCGTTACCCAAGGTTCTTCTGAAACGCATTTGCATCCTAAACCAGGCACAACAAATTCATCCCATCTTTCGTTAATGATTTTTTTTGAGTCTTGCACACTATGGATGCCACAAAGAACTGGGTAATACCAGTCCATGCTGTAGCGAGCCTTACTCTCCCAAGTTCTATCGAATCTCTCTGGTTTGTTAGTGATTGAATCTTTTAAATTTTTTATTTCTTCTTTTAGAATAAATTCTTTATAGCCAAGAGTTTTTGCAATCTTATTAAAATCATTTAAGCTTTTGAATATTGAAGCACAACCGGTTAACAAAGAATCATCCATCCACTCTTCGTTGTTGTCTTTTGCCCACAAAATGTCTCCTTCGTCAGTTTGACCCGATTTAACGAACTCAATTGATTTTTTTAGAGTTGGCCAAATTTTCTCTAAAAAACTTTGCTCTTCAAAATTTAAAAAGTGATGAAGAGCTCCAGAAGAAATATAAGCGCAGAAATTTGTTTCTTTGTTTAAATTTGTTACTCGTTCGCCTTGATATTCTGAATACCAAGAACCGTCAGGCTGTTGTGAAGATATAAGCCAATCGAAACCCTTTAAAGCTTCATCTTTGAAATCAAGTAGATTTAAAGCCATTATGGACTCAACATGATCCCAAGGATCTACTTTTCCATTAGGCTCCCAAGCTATTGCGCCCTGCGGGTTTTGACATTTTGCAATGTATTCACCTAGATAGTTTAATGATTGCTTGTCTTTCAAATTAATTCTCTCTATTTTCGAAATACATTACGACGCTTTTGCCAATAAAAGGTTGGAGCAAATATTCCAGAATTTTTGTTATCAGAGGATTTTTAGTCATGTCCCAAACCAAAAATGAATGATAAGACTTAATTAAAAAAGATTTTTCTTTAGTTTTCCAAAATAAACACTGCATCCACCAGTAAGGAGAGTGTAAGGCATGCGCCCAATGTCTTTTTTTAAACTCAAAACCCAATGATTTAACGTCTTCTTTTAATTTTTTATATTTAAAAATTCTTACGTGGCCACCCGGCTCATTTTGATATTCCTTGCTTAATTTCCAACAAATCCATTCTGGAAAATATTTGGGAACACTCAAGGCAAATGATCCTCCGGGTTTAAGAACTCTCTTAATTTCTTTAAGAGCACTTTCGTAGTCAATGATGTGTTCAAGAACCTCAGAACAAACAACATAGTCAAATTCATTGTTTTTGAATGGCAAATTTTTTGCATTGGCGACAAAAAAATTACAACTTTTAGAATCATTTTTTTCATTGAATTGATTAAAATTTTGTTTTGCTTTCAATACATCCTGAAAACCCATGTCGACACCTATTACCTCTATGTCTGTATGCATATAAGCACCAAAAGAATGTCTACCTTGACCGCACCCGACGTCAAGCAATTTTTTATTTGGTGTAAAAATAAAATTTTTGTATCGGATAGTTTGCATTATTTTTTAAAAGATTTTATTGATTCTTCGTACACTTTGGTAACTTCGGAAGCAACAATATCCCAATTTAGAAATCTAACTACCCTTTCGTAACCTTTATCTGCTAATTTAGATTTTAACACTTCATCTTTAAATAATTTTTTAATTCCTTCTTCTAGTTGCAATGAATTTTGTATATCCACGATAATCCCACAGTCTCCGATTACTTCAGGAATAGCCCCACCATTTGTTGTAATAACTGCTTTGTTACAAGCCATGGCTTCGCCAACAGCAAATCCAAATCCTTCATAAAGAGAGGGAATGACAACTAAATCCGCAGAACAATATACATCTCTTACTTCATCAAAAGTTAAATCATTATTAAAAAAAACTTTTTTTTCTATATTTAATTCCTTTATTTTCCTTTGGGTGTGGCCGCCATCTTTCTTACCTCCAATAACATGAAGCTCGAGATCAGAATATTGTTCAGATAAATTTGAAAAAGCATCCAAGAGATAATCTAAGCCCTTTAGAGGAACGTCAGCACTTGCTGTCGTAACAATTCTTTTAGTTACAGTCTTATCATTTTGAGGAAAAAAAATTTCGTTATCTATACCATTAAGAATGACCGAAATTTTATTCAAATCTACCTTAAAATCTTCATGGATATCTTTCTTTGAAGAGGACGAAACTGCAATAATATTCTTCAAGCGTTTCGCAACAAAAGTCTGCATCCATAGAAATGAGTGCCATCTAATTTTTAAAAGTTTTAAGAAAATAGATTTAATATTTTTTAATTCATATTTCAGATCTTTAGAGATTGGATGATGAATAGTTGTGACCAAAGGAATTTTTCTTTGAAAATACAAAAGTTCGTAACATAAACTTTGATTGTCATGAATCACATCAAATTCATTTAATTTATTCTTCAGAAGTTTTTTTATTCTCTTTCCGAATGTGTAAGGTTCAGAAAATCCTCCTGAGTTAATACTGATCCATTCAAAAAAATTAAGAAAATTTCTTAATTTTTTTATTGAGACGTCTGAGAATTTATTTTTTTTACTGTATAAATCAAGGCTTGGTACCTTAACTAATTTTACTCTTGAATCTAAGTCTGGATAAGGAGGGCCTGAAAATACAGTCACTTCATGCCCAAGCTTCACAAGGGATCTACTTAAGTATTTGATATAAATCCCTTGTCCTCCAGAAAAAGGGTTACTTCTGTAACTAAGCAAAGCTACTTTCAAATTAGACATAAAAATTATTTATGACTTAACTTATTGGGGTGAGCCATTCAGAAAAAGTTGTTCTTTTCCCGCGAACTTGATCAAAATATTTTCGTTGAAGGATAGTGGTAATTTTTCCTCTCTTACCGTCGGCGATAAGACTTTCGTCAACCGATTTTATTGGAACCACTTCAGCAGCTGTTCCAGTAAAAAATAGTTCATCTGCTTGAAGAATTTCTTCCAAAGAGATTTTTTTTATATTTACCTTCAGTCCATCTTCTTCAGCTAGGCTGATAATACTCTTTCGAGTGATTCCATCCAGCGATGCATCTAAATCTGGAGTAAAAACTTCACCATTTTTTATTAGGAAAAGGTTTTCTCCAGATCCTTCAGAGATATTACCTTCGTCATCCAAAAGCAAAGCTTCGTCATAGCCTTCTTGCAAAGCCTCCTGCAAAGCCATAATTGACGTAACGTAATTTCCATTTACTTTAGATCTAGATACAAGATTATTGGTTTGTCGTTTGTAGGAAGAAATTTTAATTTTGATGCCCTTTTCAAATGCCTCAGGAGACATGTAACTTGGCCATTCCCAAGCAGCAACTATGCAGTGCGTTTTCAAGTTATCAGCTCTCAAGCCCATACCCTGAGGTCCATAAAAACACATCGGACGAATGTATCCTTCCTTGAGGTTGTTCTTGATAAAAATTTCTTTTTGGGCATTATTTATTTCACTCTTCGAGAAGGGAATTTGCATGTTAACGGCTTGGGCAGATTCAAATAAACGGTTGGTATGGTCTTCAAGTCTGAATATTTTAGTGCCCTCATGAGTTAAATAAGCTCTTACCCCTTCAAAAACACCAAGCCCATAATGTAAAGTATGTGTCAAAACATGTATTTTTGCCTCAGCCCATTCGACAAATTCTCCATCCATCCATATGAATCCATCATTAGTTTCAAAATTAGTCATAAATCTTTTTTAAGAGAATCATTATAAGCGGGAGAATCTTATATGAAAGTGAATTCTGAAGTATTTAGAGCTTATGACATCAGGGGTATCGTCGATGAAGAATTGACACCAAAGCTTGTTGAAAATATAGGCAAGGCTATCGGAAGCGAAGTGATGGGAAGAAAAGCTAAAGATATCTATGTGGGAAGAGATGGCAGACTTTCAGGAAAAGAAGTTAGCGATTATTTAATACAAGGCATCTTAAAAACAGGATGCAATGTGATTGATATTGGAATGGTTCACACCCCGCTTTTGTATTTTGCAACTTTTAAAGGTAAAACCGAAAATGGGGTCATGGTAACTGGAAGTCATAATCCTAAAAACTATAACGGGTTTAAAATTGTCTTGGATAGAAGTTCTCTCAAAGAGAAAGAAATTCTTTTGTTAAAAAAAAGAATTGAAGACGATAATTTTTTAATGGGTAAAGGTAAGCTATCCGATCAATCCTTCGATCAAAAATACATTGATGAGCTGAATGAAAAAATTACTTTGAAGAAAAAATTAAAAGTAGTTTTAGATTGCGGAAATGGAGCAGGATCAGTTTTAGGTCCAACTATATTTAAACAATTCTCCAATGAGCTTATAGAATTATTTTGTGAAGTTGATGGAAATTTTCCCAATCATCATCCCGACCCGAGCGACCCTAAAAATTTATCTGACCTAATTGAAGCTGTTGAATTGCATAAAGCAGATGTTGGCATCGCTCTTGATGGAGACGCTGACAGACTTGGTGTTGTTGATAGTGACGGTGAAATTATCTACCCTGATCGCTATCTCTCTTTAATGTCAAAAGATATCTTGGAAAGAAATAAAGAATCAAAAATTGTGTTTGACGTTAAGTGTTCCAATCAACTCAAACGAACAATTGAAAAATATAAAGGTACCCCAATCATGACAAAAACCGGTCACTCCTTTATCAAGTCCGAAATTAAAAAGAATAATGCCGTTTTAGGGGGGGAAATGAGTGGGCATATTTTTTATAATGAAGATTGGTATGGTTTTGATGATGGAATTTTTTCAGGCTTAAAACTTTTAGAAATTCTATCTAATCAACAGAAAACAACTCATGAAGTTTTCAATGAATTTCCAAATATGTTCAATACTCCTGAAATTAAAATTTCTACAGATGACAAATATAAATTTGAAGTTATAAGTAAATTAAAAAATAATTTTAAACCCGAGGGGTTCAACGCAATTACTATTGATGGTTTGCGTCTTGAAGGCCCTAGATCATGGGGATTAATAAGAGCTTCAAACACAACGCCAAGTTTGGTGCTTAGGTTTGAAGCAGAGACAAATAAAGAACTTAAATCGATACAAGAACTTTTTCAAAAAGAGTTGTTCAAAATCAATAGTAAACTTAAATTTTGAATTAAACATGAGCATTTTAAGAAAAAACGCAATCAATACATCTAAAGTTTTGACTGAGGCTTTACCATTTATTCAAAAATTCTCTGGAAAAAATATTGTGATCAAATATGGCGGAAGCGCAATGCAAAACAGTTTTTTAAGAAAAAGCTTTGCGAGAGATGTAGTTTTAATGAAAGCCGTTGGCATTAATCCTTTAATTGTTCATGGAGGAGGACCTCAAATAGGGAAGGCTTTAAAAAACAAAAAAATTAATTACGAATTCCATGAAGGCTTAAGAGTTACATCTCTAGAAATGATAAAAATAATCCAAAGTATTTTAGATAATGAAATTAATAAGGACATTAAGAATCTTATTGATTCTTGGGGAGGATTTGGAAAATCTTTTGCTGGTAAAAAATTAAAATTTATTTCTGCAGAAAAACAAAAAAATAAAAAACTTGGCGAGGTAGGAAGCGTAAAAAAGATAAATAAATCTATACTCTTAAAAGTACTGTCAAGTAGAGAAATTCCAATAATTTCGCCAATAGGATGGAGTGGAAAAGAAACGCCGCTTAACATTAATGCAGACGACGTTGCATGCTTTGTTGCCGCATCAATAAAAGCAGAAAAAATTATTCTTCTGACTGATGTTCATGGCATCAATGACTCAAATGGTAAAAAGATTTCCGAAATAAGTTTGAAAGAATCGAAAAAATTGCAAAGAAATAAAAAAATAATTAACGGAGGGATGGTACCAAAGTTAAAAGCTGCAATAGAAGCGTTAAACAATGGGGTAAATTATGCGCACATAGTTGATGGGAGAGTTCCTCATGCTGTATTGTTGGAGATATTAACTCAGAAAGGTGTTGGCACTTTAATAAATAAATAAATGACTGAAGATAAAGTTTCCAGAAAAACTCAAATCATGCAAACTCTTGCCCGAATGCTCGAGGAAAAAGAACCAGTTAAAATTACTACTGCTGAATTAGCCAGAAGAACTGAAATTACAGAAGCCGCAATTTATAGGCATTTCCCAAGTAAAAGAAAGATTTATGAAGAAATGGTTATTTTTTTTGAATCCAATATTTTTCCAAGAATAGAAAGCATTCGTTCAAATCATCCCTCCGAAGAGGTACCTGGTTTAATAGTTTCTCTAATTCTTTCGTTTTGTGAAACAAATAAAGGTTTTGCAAAAATTTTAAACAAGCAAGCTCTTACTGCAGCTGAAGCAAAAATAGACGACAAAATTTCTCTAATTTTTGAACGTTTAAATGTAGAAATAAAACAATCTTTCCAATTCTATGAAAGAGAGACAAAAAAGAAACTTAAAATTAATTCTTCTAGTTCTGCTGATTTATTGATGTCCTGCATGGAAGGTCAAATTCAAGCATTTACAAGAAGCAACTTTAAAAAAAATTCTCTTACCGACTGGCAAGCACACTGGAACTTACTAAAAGATTCTATTTTTGTTTAATCAAAAAAATATTCGAATCTAGCATTATCATCCAAAGAATTAGCCTCTTTACCTGTCGAAAGATTTATTTTTTTTGCAATTAAATTTGAAGGAACAGCAGGAATCGAGTATTCAATTGAATCAATTATCTCCTCCATGAAGTTAAGCCAAATTGGCAGAGCAGTTGTACTGCCATATTCATCTGTTCCCAGGGATCGAGGCTGATCGTATCCAAACCAAACGGTGGTTAAAATCTTATTATTGAAGCCTGTAAACCATGTACTCTCAGAATCATTGGTGGTGCCTGTTTTTCCTGCAAAGTCATCTCTCTCAAGTTTTTTGATAGCTTTTCCAGTCCCTCTTTGAGTTGCTTCGCGAAGAATATCATTAACTAAAAAAGAAACTCTTGGATCGATTGCAAATGTCTCTTCTTTAGGAATTTGTTTTCCATACCATTTAGCTATAGAAGCTTTAGAAACGTCTTCATTTTCTAGTATTAATTCTTTTCCATTTTTATCAATTATTCTTTCAATATAAAAAGGTTCAATTTTTTTTCCACCATTTGCAAAAATTGAAAAAAATTCGGCATTCTTGTAGGGGCTTATTCCGTATGATCCTAAAGCCATTGATAAATCTTCAGGCAAACTATCTCTTTCAAAACCAAACCTAGTTAAATAGTTTTTTGCTTTTGAAATACCTAAATCGTTGAGAAGCCTTACTGAGACCACATTTCTTGACTGCAAAAGTGCTTCTCTTAATCTAGTAGGTCCATAAAATTTCCCGCTCGCATTTTTGGGCCTCCAAAATTCTTCTAAATTTTGATCCTCAAAAACTATTGGAGCATCATTAATAATTGTCGCCGGACTGTAACCGTTCTCGAAGGCAGCTGCATATAAAAAAGGTTTAAAATTTGACCCAAGTTGAGGTTTTGCCTGAAAGGCTCTATTAAATTTACTTGAATTAAAATTATAACCTCCAACTAAAGCCAAAATTTTGCCAGAATTTGGATCTATGCTCACAAGTGCACTTTGTACCTCTGGGTGCATGGCTAACTCAAATGTCTTTTCCGAAATTTCTTTGGACCAGATTAAGTCTCCTGTTTCAAAAAAACTTGAGAAACTCGTCATGTTTTTACCTTTTTTATTCTCATCAATTCTAGGCCTAATTTTTGAACTTAAATTGTTCAAATAGATTGTTTCAATTTCTGAATTCTTTTTTAAAACAGAAATTTTCGATGAATCGACCGACAGAATTAAAACGGGTTCAAATGAATTAAATCTTGGCTGATCTGACAGAAAATTTAGCAAATCGTCCAAAGGATTCAGAAGATCCTTTTTAAGGCCAAAGGAGTCCCTGAAGTTACTTGGGTCGTAGCCAATTTTATAAAAGAGATCACTTCTTTGATTGAACTCTTTAGGAATGAGTTCTTTAAAATTATTAGGTTTCCTAAACCCATGCCTGGATTCGTATTCTTCAATACCTCTCCGAAGAGAATTCACCGCGGCCGATTGTTTCGAAGAGCTGATAGTTGAATAAACTTTGTATCCTTCCTTGTAAGATGAAAGCCCGTAGTTTTCAATCATGTATCTTCTAATTTGTTCGGACAAATAATCTGCCTCGACTTCGGAGCCTATTCCATAAAACGACGCAGAAATCGGCTCATTAAAAGCTTCCTCAAAAACTTTTTCTTGAATAAACCCCAATGATTCCATTCTACTTAAAACCCAATTTCTTCTTATTAAAGCTCTTTCAGGGTTTGCGATAGGATTTATTCTGGACGGGGCTTTTGGAAGACTGGCTATCATAGCTGATTGTGCAACTGACAAATCACTAAGGTCCTCGCCGTAATAAATTTCAGAAGCAGCGGCAATGCCATAGGCACGGTTCCCTAAAAATATTTGATTTACGTAAAGCTCAAAAATTTCTTCTTTTGTAAAAGATAAGTCTAATTTAAAAGCCATAAAAATTTCCTTTAACTTTCTTTCAAAGGTCTGTTCTTTTGTCAGTACATAGTTTCTTGCCACCTGCATAGTGATAGTTCCCCCACCGCTAACAATTTCTCCTTCTTTCACAAATTGATAAGTTGCTCTTATCAAGCTAAGAAAATCCACGCCACTGTGAGAAAAAAAGTCGCTGTCCTCTGCCGCTAAAAAAGCATTAACTATATTTTCAGGTATTTGTTCGAAAGATAGTTTTGTACGATGAATTTCTCCATATTCTCCAATTAGCTTTCCATCAGATGTAAATATTTTTAAAGGAATTTGTAATTCAACTTTCCTAACGTCTGCAGTCGAAGGGAGGTCGTGCGATAAATAGATATATAGACCTAAACCAAATTGGATGGGTAGCAAAAAAATAATTAGTAATGAAAAAAAATATTTATTGAAAAACATTGTCTAAGACTGCAATAAGATAAAATGTATTTTAATATTTAAGAGCACTTAATGAAAATATTTCTAATCGGCCCAATGGGCTCCGGCAAATCAAAAATGGGAAAAATTTTAAGTTATAAGTTGGATAAAGATCTATTTGACTTGGACAAAGAAATTGAAAAAGATTTGAATCTGTCTATAAAAGAGATTTTTGAAATTAATGGTGAAGCTTACTTCAGAAGTATTGAGACAAAATATTTAAAGAAATCTTTAGAATTAAAAGATTGCATAGTTTCAACTGGAGGAGGAATAGTAGAAAGTGAAGAGAATCTTAATTTACTTAAGAATGAAAAATATGTGATCTTTTTGAACAGTAAAGTTGAAAGCCAATTAAATAACACTAAAGGTTCAGATAAAAGACCTTTGCTTAATTCATCTAATCCAAAAAAAATTCTTCAAAAACTTTATGATAAGAGAATTGATAAATATAAAAAGATAGCAAAAATGGAATTTTTTTCGGATTCAATGACTAATGAAGAGTTGGCCAGTAAAATAGTCAATATTTTAAATGAATAAATCAATCCAAGTTAAAACTGCATCTTCAAATTATGAGCTCGTTATAAATCAAGCTCTTATTAAAAACTATAATTTCAAGTGGCTCGTTGAGGGCAAACAAATTCTTGTTATAAAAGACTCGAACGTTCCAAAAGAATTCCTGGGTGACTTAAAAACAAACTTATCAAGATCTAATCCAAGTAAGCTAATTTCAATTGAAATTAAGACTAATGAAAGAAATAAAAGTCTAGAGGGTCTTCAACCGATCTTTGAGGTATTAAACGAAGAAAAGTTTAATAGAGACTGTGTTTTAATTTCTTTAGGTGGAGGAATAACGACAGACATGGTTGGCTTTGCAGCTGCAACTTACTTAAGGGGCGTGAATCTTATTCAAATTCCTTCTACTCTATTGGCTCAAGTAGACGCTGCAGTAGGAGGAAAAACTGGTATTAACTTTCAAGGCGCTAAAAATAATATTGGAGCTTTTTATCAACCCAATCTTGTTCTAATAGATATTGACCTTTTATCAAGTCTTGGAGAAGCTGAAATAGCAGAAGGAATGGCAGAAATTATCAAACATTCGCTTATTGCTAATAAATCTCTATTCGAGGAGTTGGAGAAAAAAATTGTAAATAAAATTGCTAGTGATAAAGAAAGTCTGATTCAAATAATTTATGAGTCTTCACTAATAAAATCCTCAATAGTATCAAATGATGAAAAAGAGCTTGGCGACCGCGCTCTTTTAAATTTTGGACATACTTATGGCCATGCATTTGAGTCAGCAATGGCTTTAGAAGGGTTTTCCCATGGGCAAGCAGTTGGATTGGGTATGGTTTGTGCTTCTCATTTATCTTTATTAAAAGGAAAAATCTCGAAAAATGAATTTGATCGTATAAAACAGGTCATAAAATTGGCTGGGTTACCAACTAAGCTGCCAAAAAATTTTAATTACAGCGACTTTAGAGAGGCAATGAGCAGAGATAAAAAAATTCTTTCAAATAAATTAAGGTTTATTGTCTTAAATTCTGTCGGCAGAGCTGAAATTTCGAACGAAATTGATGAAAATCTTCTTAAAGAAAGCTTAAAGATATAAGCAAATAATTCACTTTTAGCGGTTTTTTTACTAATATCTTATTAAAACTGCATTTCACATGCTCGAAAAGTGACGCTAAGTCCAAGCGTTAAGGACTTCAATTTACTAAATTAGGTATAATTTGTGCCAAAAAATAGATATTTTTTAAACAGACCCAAGAAAAAGGGGCTTTACAATCCAGACTTTGAAAAAGACTCGTGTGGAGTAGGTCTAGTTGCAAATGTAAAAGGAGTTCCCTCCAGAGAAATAATGGACAACGCTTATCTGATTAACTCCAGAATGGATCACAGAGGAGGTTGTGGCTTTGAAGAAAATACTGGAGATGGTGCTGGTATTCTGCTGGCTCTACCGAATTCGTTTTTTCAAAAAGAAGCAAAAACTTTAGATTTAATTCTGCCTGAAGAAGGCAAATATGCTGTTGGGAACCTTTTTTTCCCACAAATTAAAAAAGAGTATCTTCTTTGTAAAAAAATAGTAGAAGAGACAATTGCTAAAGAAGGATTAAGCTTCATTGGTTGGAGAAAAGTTCCCATAAATCAGAAAAAAGCCAACGTTGGTCCTGCCGCTTTGAGCTGTCAGCCTGAAATAGAACAAATTTTTATTGGCTCTAAAGGAAAAATTTCTCAAGAAGATTTTGAAAGAAAACTTTATCTTTGTAGAAAAATCTTCAGCAAAAGATTGAGGTTCAAAGAAAATCTTTCTCAAGGTTTGATGTTTTATGCCTGCTCTCTTTCTTCAAGATTGATAATTTACAAAGGAATGTTAACTCCTGCACAATTGTTCCCCTTTTTCCCTGATCTTGAGAACGAAGATTTCAAAACACATCTCGCAATGGTACATTCAAGGTTTAGCACTAATACTTTTCCTTCCTGGGATAGGGCTCAACCCTGCAGGTACATGTGTCACAACGGGGAAATAAACACTCTGAAAGGAAATATAAACCTTATGAGAGCTAGGCAAGGTATGGCAGAGAGCCCACTTTTTGGAAAAAAACTAAAAAAACTCTTCCCCATTGCCGAACCTGATTGTTCCGATTCTGGCAGTTTCGATAATGTGCTTGAGTTTCTAATTATGTCTGGAAGAAAAATTCCAGAAGCAATTATGATGATGATTCCAGAAGCTTGGCAAAACGATAAAGAGATGTCTCAAAAGAAAAAAGCTTTTTATGAATACGCTTCATCTTTCATGGAACCTTGGGACGGCCCGGCTTCAATAGTTTTTACTGATGGAAAAATGGTTGGCGCTGTTCTTGATAGGAATGGTCTCAGACCAAGCAGATTTTATGTTACCGATGACGACAAAGTTATTATGGCATCGGAGGTTGGAGTCCTTCCAGTGGATTCTAAGAGTGTCGTTTCGAAAGGTAGACTTCAACCGGGTAAAATGTTTTTAATCGACTTTGAAAAAGGAAAATTAATTTCTGACGAAGAGATAAAGAAAGAAGTCGCTTCACAATTACCCTATAAAGATTGGAACAAAAACCAAATTGTTAATCTTAAAGATCTCAAAACCGATAAAAAAAATCCAAAAGAAGATAATTTAATACCGAAAATGCAAGCTTTTGGTTATACCACCGAAACACTTGAGTTTATGCTCTTGCCACTAGTTACTGAACTAAGAGACCCACTTGGATCCATGGGTAATGATGCTGCCCTGGCTTGCTTATCAGATAAACCTAGGATGATCTATGATTACTTCAAGCAACTTTTCGCACAAATTACAAATCCTCCGATTGACTCAATAAGAGAAGAAGTGATCATGTCACTTAAATGTCTCATTGGTCCTGAAGGTAATTTATTAGAAAATGATGAAAAAAATGTACACCGACTTAATCTAGAGCATCCTATTTTGTCCAATCTTGAATTGGCAAAAATTAAAGACCTGAAGAGCTTTGGTTGGAAAACTAAAACTATAGACATTACCTACCCCAGAGGAAAAGGAGAAAAGGGGTTAAAAGCTGCGTTATTTAGAATTTGCAAAGAATCCGAAGAAGCAATTAATAAAGGTTATTCTTTTATAGTTCTTTCTGACAGAAACATCTCCAAAAAAAGTATTGCCTTAAGTTCCTTGCTTGCTTGCTCAACCGTGCATCATCACTTAGTAAAAGGAGAAAAACGCACACAAATTGGGATAATTATAGAATCTGGGGAAGCTAGAGAAGTTCATCATCACTGTTTACTAGTTGGCTACGGTGCAGACGCAGTTAATCCCTATCTAGCATTTGATGTGCTTGCAAAATCCTTAAAAGATGGGTTGCTAAAAGACGAAAACCTAAATGGTATCAAAGATCTTGTCAATGCTTACAAAAAAGGGGTGGCTAAAGGCATGTTGAAAGTTATGGCAAAAATGGGAATTTCCACTCTCCAATCTTATAAAGGCGCCCAAATATTTGAAGCTGTCGGCTTGGCGGATGAAATTATTGAGTTTTCTTTCCCAGGCACACCTAGCAGAGTTCAAGGAATTGATTTTCATGTGCTCACTAAAGAGATTGAAAGGCGACACGAAATTGGCTTCCCTGAAATAAGTCAAAACAAAATTAGTACTCTTCCTAATCCGGGAGATTTCCATTGGCGGAACGGTGGCGACAGCCATATGTGGGATCCTAAAACCATTTCTGCCTTGCAACTTGCTTCCAAAAATAACGACGAAACAGCTTATTGGAAATTTGCTGATCACGCTAATGAACAGACGACAAAAAATAGTACTTTGAGGGGTTTAATGAAATTTAAATTTTCTGATTCTGAACTCCCTCTAGAAGAGGTTGAGTCCGAGAAAGAAATAGTGAAGAGATTCGCAACTGGCGCTATGTCGCTTGGCTCAATTTCTACAGAAGCACATGAATCTCTCGCTCTTGCAATGAATAAACTCGGGGGTAAATCCAATACAGGTGAAGGTGGTGAGGATCCTATTAGATTCAAACCTCTTGAGAATGGAGACTCAAAAAGATCGGCCATCAAACAAGTAGCCTCGGGAAGATTTGGAGTGACCATGTGGTACCTTACCAACTCAGATGAACTTCAAATAAAAATTGCGCAAGGCGCTAAACCCGGAGAAGGCGGAGAACTACCAGGAACAAAAGTTGATGATTACATCGCAAAAATTAGACACTCAACTCCTGGAGTGGGCCTTATCAGTCCTCCACCACATCATGATATCTATTCGATAGAAGATATTGCACAACTTATCCACGATTTGAAAAATGCTAACCGTAGCTCTAGGATTAGTGTAAAACTAGTCTCTGAAATTGGAGTTGGAACTATTGCTGCTGGAGTAGTTAAAGCAAAGACAGACCACCTTGTCATAGCTGGCCATGACGGTGGAACTGGAGCATCTCCTCTGACTTCCATCAAACACGCTGGACTTCCTTGGGAATTAGGAATTGCTGAAACTCATCAAACACTTGTGATGAATAATCTGCGCTCAAGAGTAGTTCTTCAAACGGATGGGCAACTTAAAACCGGAAGAGACGTAGCAATTGCCGCCATCCTTGGCGCCGAAGAATTTGGTTTTTCTACTGCCCCGCTCGTTACCTTAGGGTGCATCATGATGAGAAAATGCCATTTAAATACTTGCCCTGTTGGTATTGCAACGCAAGATAAAGAGCTAAGAAAAAAATTCCATGGAAGTCCTGAAAATGTCGTGAATTATTTATTCATGGTTGCCAAAGAATTAAGGATGATTATGGCTAAACTTGGAATAAAGACCTTAAATGATTTGATAGGAAGAGTAGATTTACTTGAAATGGAAGATGCTATCAACCATTGGAAAAGAGATGGCCTTGACCTATCAAAAATTCTTACTCCAGCAGAAAAAGTCTTTGAGAACACAGAAGTCTATAACACTCAAGAGCAAAATCATAACCTGCAGAAATCAATGGATATGGCTCTAGTTAAAACAATTAAAAATAACATCAAAACCAAACAAAAAATTACCGTAAACCTAAACATTGGCAATACCAACAGAGTATTTGGGACAATTCTTTCAAATGAGATTTCTAAAATTTGGGGCGCTAATGGTCTTCCCAACGATACAATAAAAATAAATTTGAAAGGCTCTGCAGGACAAAGCCTTGGAGCTTGGATTACTAAAGGAATGACTATCTCTTTAGAAGGAGACGCTAACGATTACGTTGGAAAGGGTCTCTCGGGTGGAAAAATAATAATTTATCCTCCCAAGGATAGTAAATTCGTCCCTGAAGAAAACATCTTACTAGGTAATGTCGCATTATATGGAGCTACTGGCGGAGAGGCCTATTTTCGAGGAATTGCAGCAGAAAGGTTTTGTGTGAGAAATAGCGGAGCCAGGGTGGTCGTTGAAGGCATTGGTGACCATGGCTGCGAATACATGACTGGCGGAAGAGCTGTAATCCTCGGCAAAACTGGTCGTAACTTTGGAGCAGGTATGAGTGGCGGTATTGCCTATGTTTATGACCAAGACAAATCCTTTGGAAAAAGATGCAATTTAAGCACTTTTGAATTAGAAAAATTAAAAGTAAAAGAGGACTTAGATGAATTAAAAGAATTGATTGAAAATCATTTCAGATATACTGGGTCAAGTGTCGCAAAAAAACTTCTGGATAATTGGAAGAAAGAGACACATAATTTTGTAAAAGTTATGCCTACAGATTTTAAAAGAGTTCTCCAAGAAATGGATGAAAAGAAATTAAAGGTAAGTTAAATGGGAAAGGTTACTGGATTTAAAGAACACGAACGAGTTGTCGAACCATATAGGCCAGCAAAGGAGAGGGTAATTGATTTCAAAGAGATTTATACCGATCATGATGAATCTCTTCTTAATACTCAAGCGTCCCGGTGCATGAATTGTGGTGTACCCTTTTGTCAATCAGGAGAAGGATGCCCAGTCTATAATCTAATTCCTGAGTGGAATGACTTGGTTTACAATGAAAAATGGGAAGAGGCGTTTAATAGACTTTTAAAAACTAATAATTTCCCAGAAGTTACTGGACGAGTTTGCCCCGCGGTTTGCGAAGGCGCATGTGTTTTGGGTATTACCGAATCTCCAGTCACCATCAAAAATCTTGAATTCGCAATCGCTGACAAAGGTATTGAATCCGGATGGCTGAAAGCTGTTGTGCCGAAAGTTAGAACAAATAAAAAAATAGCCATCGTTGGTTCTGGTCCAGCGGGACTGTCAGCTGCGCAACAACTTAATAGCGTCGGTCACTCTGTTGAAGTATTTGAGCGAGCCGATAGGATTGGTGGCCTCATGATGTATGGGATTCCAAACATGAAACTAGACAAGTCCATTATAGATATGCGCATAGACATTATGGAAAAGGAAGGTATCAAGTTCCACACGAACTGCAACATCGGTGGGAGCAAAAAAAATGACATATCGGTAAATAGATTAGTTGAATCTAATGATATTGTGCTCCTTACTACCGGAGCTACTAAACCTAGAGACTTACAAATTCCTAATCGAGAAGGAGATGGCGTCTATTTTGCAATGGAGTTCTTAGGACAAAATACTAAAAGTCTTTTAGACAGCAAATTAAGCGATGAAAACTATATTGATGCCAAAGATAAAAACGTGATTGTTATTGGAGGTGGAGACACAGGGAATGATTGCTTAGGAACTTCTTTAAGACATGAATGTAAGTCCCTGACAAATTTTGAAATTATGCCAGAGCTTCCTCAGGACAGGACGGATAATAATCCTTGGCCACTATTTCCAAGAATCTACAAAGTGGATTATGGACATGAAGAATCAAGGGAAGTTTTTGGCAAAGACCCAAGGGAGTATTCAGTCTCCGGAAAAGAATTTTTAAGAGATAAAAATGGAAAATTAACAGGGATAAAGACTATCAAGGTAGACAAGGATTTTAAAGAAATTCCAGGAACAGAAAAAATTTGGAGGGCAGATTTAGTGCTTCTAGCAATGGGGTTTTTGGGTCCAGAGCATTATTTGAATGAAAATTTAAATTTAGATCTAGATGAAAGATCTAATTTCAAAGCCGAACATAATGTTCACAAAACTTCTCACCCTAAAATATTTGCCGCAGGCGATTGTCGTCGCGGTCAATCTTTAGTTGTTTGGGCAATTAATGAAGGTAGAGCTGCTGCTCGAGAAATCGATTTATCTTTAATGGGTCAAACCACCTTAGAATAAAAAGTTAAATAAGTAATAAAAAAAGGCCCCAGAGGGGCCTTTTTTATAAGATGATAGAATTAACTTAAATTAATTCAAAACGTACTTAACACCTAAGGTATACATTCTTCCTCTAGGATCATGATGCTTAGGATCATAACTGAAATTAGCATCGTCAAATACTAAAGGCACATCCTCATCTAAGGCGTTTTTTAAACCAACAGTCCAAATTAAATCTTCAGTAGTCATTGCGTAAGTGTATTGAAGATCAAGCGTAGTGAAACTGTCTATATCTTGAGAGAATGTTCCGGCAGCTATTGCAGCAGCACTCAATGCACGCGTTGTTCTATAATCTGAGACATGTCTTATGTACCCAGCAACAGAATGTGAACCGCTAACAAAATTTCCAGAGATTACTGCTTTAGTCTCAGGCATGGATCTCGCGAAGTTGTCGTGATTAAACAATCCAACTACATCTGTTCGAACTAAAGTACCAGCTGCGTTTTTGATAGGAATTTCATAACTCAAAAAGTGGGAAGCATTAAATCCTAAAGACAATAATCCGCTTGCCAAGTCTGTGTTGAAGCTCATCTCCAAATCTATTCCATCAGTTTCGACGTATGAGGCATTGAAATATGGCGTGGTAACACCAATCAAAGTTCCTCCACTGTTTCTGATAACTGTTGAGGCTGTAGGAGTTCTTTGAACTACTCCTTGAGCTGCTTCTTTTGTAATCACATTTGTGTAGTCAACCACCCAATAATCTAATTTAGATTGGAAATTATCGGTAGGCGACCAAATTAATCCAACGTTAAAGTTATCAGCTTCCTCGGGCACTAAATTTGGATTGGCTTGAGAAGCGATACGAATGAAAGCTGTGCCCCCAACAGTGTTACCATCAGTGTCGTAATCTTGAATCCCTTCAAGACCAACATCACTGTTGAATAACTGGTTAAGAGAAGGCTCTCTGAAGGATGAACTTGCAGATGCTCGTAAGACCAAATCATCAGTTGCTTGATATCTTAAAGAAATTTTTGGATCCAGAGTTGAGTCTTTTTCAAGATTCTCATATCTTAGCGCTCCTCTAATCTCTAAGTCATCGGTAATGTTAGTTACCGCTTCCACAAAAATCGCTTCTGCAGTCCTTGATGTATCAACGTTAATACCACCGCCTAAAAAGATCATGTCTGCAGGAGTCGCAAGATTACCATCAGCATCAAAGGTAACTAGTGAATTAGCACTTCTAGTTAGATCCATTGATTCTTCTCTTAGTTGAATCCCTGATGCAATTGAGAAATTACCAACTTCACCTGAAATCACAAAATCAATAACATCGAGTTGCACTTTAACCCAAGTTTCTTGGTTAGAAGCTAGCGATGCAATTTTTTCAGCTGAATTATTTGATGGTACGAATAAATCAAAAGAGTTGTCTCCTATTGCCGCTGTAAGTGCAGAAGTTCCAGTATCAGGTTGATTAAAATATGCATTTTCAAAACTAGTTGTGAAGCGAAAGTCCCAATCGAATCCATTATCAAATGTACTAGTTAAACCAGCTGAAAATCTATTCGTGTCAGACTTTCTATTAGCATTTGGCGACGGGTAAGCTGAACCTAGAGGTCTTCCGTACCACATGACTGGCTCATCAAAAGGACTTCCACCTGTGCCAGGCTGAATTAAATTAGCTACGGATAAATAAGATAAAGCAGGATAGGAAGGAGATTGTGGGTTGTCCCAAACTCTCATTTCCGAAATCAAAACATCAAGATTAAATTCCATGCCATTGCCTAAAGTAGAGTTTACAGAGCTATAAATTTGCTCGTGATTTTCTGTATTAACAATATTGAATCGAGGTCCGTAGTGGAATCCACAAAGAGCTCCTCCAGAAACTAAAGTACCTCCATTGGCTACACAATTTGGATCTCTAATAAAACCAGTTGTGTATTGACCATCAGTTCCATACCATGGATGAGTTGTGTCCGCTACAGAAGTACTGTCAGCAAATAACCTGAAAGTTGTTCCTAAAGTACTTACAGCAAGTGGCGCAAGATCTTTATCAGTTCCAGTCATAGGTGATCTATCTAGCGAACTGTAGGCTAGAACAAAATTTGTATCGCCAAATTGCTCTCCAAAAATGAAACTTACTCTATCGTCCCTTGAAGAACCAACATCAATTTGTTGGGAATTAAGGTCAACTTCAAGACCGGTAAAATCTCTTCTAAAAATATAGTTCACTACACCGGCTACGGCATCAGCACCGTAAATCGAAGCAGCTCCTTCTTTTAAAACTTCCACTCTTTCTAAAGCAATCGTTGGAATTGATGAAGTATCTACAAAAGCACTTCCATCGTTAGCAGCGGATGCATTTAAGACTTGTCTTCTGCCGTCGAATAAAACAAGAGTAGACGTAAGTCCTAATCCTCTTAAGTTTACGTTCGTTTTTCCTTGGGTTGCTCCAGAAGTAAAAGAGTCTGCATTATTTTCAGAACCAGAATTCACAACCATATTAGCTGTAATGTCTGCAACATTCATCGCGCCGATATTTTCTATCAACTCTCTATCATAAATTTCAACTGGCGAAGCTCCATCCGTAGGGCTTCCAGCAATATAAGAACCTGTCACGACGACTTCCTCTTCCTGTGCATAAATAAATGCAGAAGAAAGAAAAATCGCTAAATAACTTAGTTTTTTAAACATAATCTCCCCCTTTAATGTTTATTTAAGGTTATTTTTAACATTTTTTAGACAAAAGTCCTCTAAATTTTTAATTTTTATTTAGAATTAAATGAAGCAAAAAAAAAATTTTTTATTACCAATTTTTTGGCTTTAAAACTTCGCTTATGTATTGAGCTGGCACTAACTCAATCTCGGTACCAAAAGTATCGTTCCATCGATTTAAAAAACCAAAGAAAGAAATAACAGAGACTATATCTATGATTTGCTGCTTAGAATAATATTTTTCCAAATTATCAAAGTGCATTTTTGTTGCGCCATTTGGAACCTCTCCCGAAGCAAAGGCAAGATCTAAAAGCGATACTTCTTTAGCATCATAATATTCGCTATTTTGATAATTAAGAATGTCGGCTATTTTATCATTCGTTACTCCTGCCCTTTCCGCGCCATGAGAAGTATGTGACTGACAATATTTGCACCCAGAACTTAAACTGGATGCTAAGGCAATCAGCTGTTTTGATTGTGCGTCTAAGGAAACGGTATTAAACACTGCAGAAGACATTTTTGCGAAAGCTTCAAGCAGCTCAGGCTTATCAGCCATGAGTAAATAAGAGTTTGGTAAATAACCCATAAAAGACTCAACTAATTTAAAATATTCTTCAAACTCAGGAAAATCCTCTCTCTTTTTTGTGTCAATATAGGAAATGCTCATATATCAATTTTACCCATGGAAAGAATTAAATAAAGACACAAAAATTATGCCCGTCCCCAAGACACCGATTACTAGAATTAAATAGTCCACCAAAAACACCATAAAAAGTTTTTTCCATGAAACTTCGGAATCTTTAGTTTTCAAAAAAGCGCCTATTTTGAATAAAGTAAAGCTAATCAAAAATACCACTGCGCCAAGGACAAACATTCCAAAATTCATTTTTTATCTTCTTTGTTTTGAAGCAATTTGTTCAAAATTTAAATTTTTATAAGTAAAAGAGCTTTCTTGAATTAAGCCTCCAAACTTTTCATGCCAATCATAATGTATGCCAAAAGACTCGCTATCAGGAGGCCCAATAATGAAAGTCACATTATAAAAATCCTCGATGCCTCCAGGTAACTTAATATTTTGAGCATAATGTAAATTGTCTACTAAATTTAAATGTGGAGTTAAATCGGTTTCAATAGTTGCTCCTTTTTCATTTGCAACGATAGCTTTCACATTTAGATAGGCGACAAAACCGCCTGAAGGCACTGAAACAAGATTGTCTTCAGACCAATTAGCCAACATTTCAATATGTATATCTGTCTCTGATTCTGCTAAGTAAAATTTTTCAGGAAAGACTGTATCTTTTGGAGCGGCTTCAAAAACTATTTTGATCCCAGGATCTATTGTCTCCGATCCAATGATCATTTCTTCAGTTGAAATATTAATACTTAAAAAAATGAATACTAACTGTAGAAATCGTTTCATTTGTCCTTCACTCTTATTAAGCCTTCTTGAACAGCCGATGCAACCAGTTTACCGTCCTGAGTAAAAATATTACCTCTATTGAATCCATTTGCATTACTAGCGGATGGACTATCTAAAGAATAAAGCAGCCATTCATCGGCCCTAAACTCCCGATGAAACCACATCGCATGATCAAGACTAGCTACTTGAAGTTTTTCATAAGCTCCAAAACTAAATCCATGTGGTCGCTGGGAAGTACCAAGCAAGCCCATGTCCGATGCATAAGCTAAAACTCCTTGATGGATTAAATGATTGTCAGGCAATTTTCCAGAGGCCTTTATCCACATATTTTTGAAGGGCTCGCCCTTCTCGTTGTCAAATGGATTTAAATTTTCTACGTTTCTTATTTCAATTGGTTTATCTCTTAAAAACCCCTCAAGCATTGCTTTTGGAATTTTGTCTTTCATCTCTTCTCTAAACTCCCTATCGCTCTTTAGTTCTTCAGGACTCGGAACATCTGGCATTTCAAATTGATGCTCCAGGCCTTCTTCGGATATTTTGAATGAGACAGACATATTAAAAATATACTCACCGTTTTGAATCGCATTAACTGTGCGCGTGGTAAAGCTTTTCCCATCTCTTATTCTTTGCACGTCATAAAGAATAGGCATATCAATTCTTCCAGGTCTTAAAAAATAAGCGTGCAAAGAATGAGCTTTTCTTGAATTGTCTACAGTTTCTTGAGTTGCGCTTAGCGCTTGTCCTATTACCTGCCCACCAAAAACTCTGCCCCAAGCAGTTTGTTCACTTTGTCCTCGAAATAAATTTTCTTCGAGTTTCTCAAGATTCAAAGTTTTGATTAATTCATCTAGTAGTTTTTGATCTGACATTTTATTCTTTGATTGAATGATCAACTGTTTTAGCGGGAGAATCAGAACTTGGCTTACCCACAGCAATTGCAGGAACACCTGCTACTGTTGTGTTCATTTCGACGTCATCAAGGACAACGCTCCCGGCAGCTACTTTTGCACCTTGACCGATTTCGACATTTCCCAAAATTTTAGCTCCCGCGCTTATCAATACTCCCTTCCTAACCTTAGGGTGCCTATCTCCAGTAACTTTTCCTGTTCCGCCAAGCGTTACACCTTGAAATATTGATACATCGTCTTCGATTACACTGGTTTCACCAATCACAATTCCGGTCGCGTGATCTAGCATCACCCCCACTCCAATCGTTGCAGCTGGGTGAATATCCACGCTATATATTTTCGATGCCTGACTGTGAAGAAAATTAGCCAACAAAGTTTCTCCCCCTTTAAAAAAGTAATGACTTGCTCTGTGCGTTTGAAGTGCTAGAAAGCCTTTAGAAAACAAGAGGGTTGATAAATATCCTGTTGATGCCGGATCTCTTTGTTTTACTGCAAGTAAATCTAAAACCAATCCATCCAAAATTTTCATATTTTCGTAAACTTTTTTTAATTCAGAGAAAAGAAATTTATTTGAAAAAGCTTTTGACGAGGCATCTTGGCCTAAATCGCTGGCGATTTTAAATCCTATGCTTTCGGATAACTTGTCGAAATTAGTAACATATTCGTCTAGGTAAGAATCGGACAATGACTGATCGCCAGATAATGACTTGGCCTCTTCCACGATTTTTAACCAGATTTCTTTTTCCGTCATAAGCTTAGTTTAGATAGATTTGAAGTCGAATAGTTTACTAGATCGTAAGTATATTATCTTGCTGTTTTAAATGAAAAAAGGATAATAAGAATTCTAAATTATGGCAACAACATATAACAATTTCTCTAAAAATATTCCTGATATTTCACTAAACGTTGGCAATACTTTTGGTATAGACGCTGATTTTGAAGTTCCTGCCTTTGCGGAAGCTAACGAATATGTGCCGGATATTGATGATACTTATTGTTTCGATAGAAGCACAACTCTCGCAATTTTAGCCGGCTTTTCTGACAATCGAAGAGTCATGATCCAAGGTCTTCATGGTTCTGGAAAATCTACTCACATTGAGCAAGTCGCGGCCAGATTAAATTGGCCTTGTGTCAGAATTAATTTAGATTCACACATCAGCAGATTGGATCTCTTGGGTAAAGATGCTATTACTTTAGAAAAAGACAAACAAGTCACAAAGTTCCAAGAGGGCATCCTTCCTTGGGCCATTCAGAATCCAACCGCCTTAGTTTTTGACGAATACGATGCTGGTAGACCTGATGTTATGTTCGTAATTCAGCGTGTACTTGAGGTAGATGGAAGGTTAACTCTTTTGGATCAAAATAGAGTGCTCACTCCAAATCCTTTTTTCAGACTTTTCGCTACTGCAAATACTGTCGGTCTTGGAGACAGTACTGGACTCTATCACGGCACCCAGCAAATCAACCAAGGTCAAATGGACAGATGGCAAATAGTCTCATGCTTAAATTATTTGAGCGTTGAATTGGAAACGAAAGTAGTCTTGTCAAAAGTAAAGAGCTTAGACAATAAAAAAGGTTCGGAAGTTGTAAAAAATATGATCGAACTCGCAAATCTTACGCGAGAGGGTTTTAAAAATGGAGACATCTCCAATTTGATGTCGCCCAGAACAGTAATAAGTTGGGCTGAAAATTTTCAAATTTTTTCTGATTTAGTTTCTTCTTTTGAATTAAGCTTTCTGAATAAGTGCGATGAGACAGAGAAGCCAATCATAGCCGAGTATTTTCAAAGATGTTTTGATCAAGAAACGTCTGATTCAATAAGCAATTTGATAGATCAAGATTGAGTGATAGATCCAAAGAACAAATATTAAAGGAAGCGCTCTCTTCCTCTTCTAGAGCAATTTCCTCCAAAACTGACTTGGAACTTAATTTCGGAAGCGATTCAATTCATTCTAATTCAATTCCTCTTCCCGAAAGCTCCTTGCATGGATTAAACCTAAGCAGAGCGAAAGCCGACAAGATAGCTCTGAAAGAAAAGTTTTCTAATGAGTTAAGAAGTGAAATTACTGGTAATAATGAATTAGATCAAAGCCTCTCGGTGCAAAACAGCGTTCGAATTGAAGTCTTAGGTTCACTCCAGTACAAAGGTCTCAAAAGCAATCTAAGAAATAATTTCGTTGAAGAATTAGAAGAATTTAAACCGGAGTCAGCAATTGAGAGCATTAATAAAATTTTAGATATTTGGATCAAAGGGAAAATTCTAGGGAATAAATTTACAGCTCTGGAAGAAAAAATTTTAGAACCATTCAGTAAAGATTTAAAAAAAATAGAGAAAAAATTTATTCCTGAACTTAAAAACAATATTAAGGACAAGGAGTCATATCTTGAGAGTATTCAAAATCTTCTTAAAGAGCTCAACATTAAATTTGAAGAAGAAGAACAAAAAGAAGAAAGCTCATCTGATGATGATGACAGTGAAGACGAAGAATCAGATGAGGAAAATCAAGATGAAGAGCCGCAGGAAGAAGGCTCTCCAGAAGAATCTCCAACCGATTCGGAATCTTCTGAGGAAATGGAATTTGAAGAGGAAGAGGTCGAAGATTCAGATGAAAATTGGATCGAAAATAGATCCAAACTAGAAGAATTATTTAATGTCGAAAACAATCAAGAATACAAAGTGTTCTGTAGAGACTTTGATGAAATTGTCGACGCAGAGGATCTATGTGCACAAGAAGAGCTGAAAAGGTTAAGGATAAGATTAGATCAATTAATAGATCCAAGCAAAAGTGTAATTGCTAAATTAGCTAATAGACTTCAAAGATTACTGTTAGCTCAGCAAAACAGATCTTGGGAGTACGATAAAGATGAAGGGATATTGGATACATCTAAATTAACTAAAATAATAACCGATCCTCTAACGCCTTTAAGCTTTAAACAAGAAAAAGACACAAAATTTAAAGACACTGTAGTGACTATTCTTGTCGACAGTTCTGGCTCAATGAGAGGAAGATCTATGACAACAGCCGCGATTTCAGCAGATATCATTGGAGCGACATTAGATAGGTGTAATATAAAAACAGAAATCTTAGGTTTTACAACAAAACATTGGAAAGGTGGAGACAGTCGTAAGTTATGGGTTGAATGCGGCAAGCCAAGCAATCCAGGTAGACTTAACGATCTTAGTCATATTATTTTTAAACCTGCAGATCTTGCCTGGAGAAGAGCAAAGAAAAACCTAGGATTAATGCTGCGGGAAGGATTACTCAAAGAAAACGTTGACGGAGAAGCGTTACTTTGGGCTTGCAGCAGATTATTTAAAAGACATGAACAAAGACAAATTCTCATGGTGATTTCCGATGGGGCACCTGTCGATGATAGTACTTTATCTACAAATTCAACAAGCTATTTGGACAATCATTTAAAATCGGTGATTAAAGATATTGAAAACAAAACAGATATCGACCTGATTGCAATTGGTATTGGACATGATGTAACAAGGTATTATTCCAAGGCTGTAACAATCCATAGGGCAGAAGAATTAGGTGGAGTTATGTTGGAACAACTAACTGAATTATTTGCCGAAAGATAAGGAAAATATTACTCGTTAAAAATGTTGACTTTGAAGGCTCAAAGGAATAATTTACCCATATGAAAATCACAAAAAGACCGGGTCCTCCCGAAGATTTAGTTTATTTTGATGACGAACTGGATCTTAAAGAAAAAGATGTTGAAGACGTTGTAGAAATCTTTAATACACCTCTTACTGGTTCTTACAATTGGGACTACACTGTAGCTGAAAACAGAATAAAAAAGCTTTACGAACTTGGGAAAGAATTAAATTGGAATGGCTCAATAGATTTAGACTGGAGTTACACCCATCCAGCAGATGAGCCTCTTTTGGGAGTTGATGGAGTTGAATTTCCTCACGAACAATTAGATGCTTACAAAGCCCTATCTCAAGAAGAAAAAATTGAATTCGACAGACATGAAACTGCTGAGGTTCTATGTCAATTTCTTCACGGTGAGCAGGGGGCTCTATTAGTAGCTTCACAAATAGCAAGTTGTGCTCCAACTTTTAACGCAAAAATGTACGCTGCTTCTCAAACTTTCGATGAAGCTAGGCATGTTGAAGTTTTCAATCGTTATTTACAGGAAAAAATTGGCTTTCACTACCCTATAAATCCGAGTTTAAAAGCTTTATTAGATAAAATACTTACCGATGAAAGATGGGATTTAAAGTTCATTGGAATGCAAATTATTATTGAGGGACTTGCTCTTGCGGCCTTTACTAATATGAAGCTTTCTGCCAGAGACCCTCTTTTGCAAACTCTTCTTCACTACATCATAAGAGATGAAGCGCGTCACGTAACTTTTGGAATTAATTATTTAGAGGATTTTGTTAAAACTCTTTCTCCTGAAGAAATTGAAGAAAGAGCCGAATTCGCTTTTGAAGCCTGCGTAGTTTCAAAAGATAGATTGATAAATACTGGAGCGATGACAAAGTTTTTAAAAATGTCTGATGAAGAAGCTAGAGTATTTCAATTAAATAATGGTGGTTTAGACCAATTCAGAAGCTTTTTATTTTCAAGGGTTATGCCAAATCTAAAAAGAATTGGTCTGCTTACAGACTCTGTAAGACCGAAATACGAAGAACTTGGTATTCTTGAGTATGAAAATGCTGCGAGTGATTATGAAATTGATTGGGCTGAAATTTCTAAGCCTTTAGAATCCTCAGATCAAGTTAAAAAAGATTCTGATGACATGCTTGCAGCAATTCAAGAAGCACAAGCTAATGCTTAGTTTTTGGTAAAAATTAAGCTGTTCATAACAGCTCATGTCTAGATCCATTAAGTTAGGAATTGATTTTGGTATAACTAATACCGACGTAGTAATAGACGATGGTGCTAACTTAAAATTTAAAACTTTTTCCTCAAAAAATACTTCTGTCAATTTTCTTAAAGAGTTAATCTCATCTTGTACAGATGATGTTTCTAATTTACAAATAATTGGGGTTACAGGAGGTAAGCACGAAGCTTTAGGTTCGTCTTATGAAGGAATTGAAATAAAACATTACAACGAAGTCGACGCAATTGTTAAGGGAGCAATAAATACTTTTCATCCTAAAGAAGAGAAATTTATGGTCATGAGTCTTGGGTCTGGTTCAGCATGCGCAATCTTTAGTGAAGGTGAAATTTTCCATGCCGCAGGAACTGGATTAGGTGGAGGTACTATAAGAGGTTTGAGTAAATTAATTGTTGGTGAAGATGATCCAATAATAATAAATGCTCTTTCGTCTAAAGGGAAAAGAGAAAAAGTGGATCTATTATTAAAAGATGTTATTTCAGGTCCAATTGGAAATCTACCAGAATCTGCAAGTGCCGTGAACTTTGGAAAAATAGATTATTCTGAATGCAACAAAGAAGATTTAGCTGCCGGAATAATTAGCATGGTAGGACAAACAATTTTAAAAACAGCTATTACGGTAGCTTCTATAAATGACATAAAAAAAGTATATGTGATTGGAAGATCCTATAAATATGATCTTCTCAGAGAAATGTTAATGGACGGATTAGGAACTATAAACATGGAGCCCCTTTTCCACGAAAACGGAGAATACGCAATTTGTATGGGGACTATCTGATTTAACAAGAAGTCCGACGATGTCCTACTCTCGCATAGAAAAAACTACACTACCATCGGCGCTAAGTGGTTTCACTTCTGAGTTCGATATGGAATCAGGTGGGCCACACTTGCTATTGTCATCGGACAAAATTCTTGTTCATTATTGTGATCCACAAAAAAAATTAGGTCTTTTTTCAAATTTAGAAACATTAGTTAAGCCTCACGAACAATTAGTACAGGTTAGCTCAATGCCTTACAGCACTTACACACCCTGCCTATCAACGTCCTAGTCTTGAACGGTTCTTTAGGATCCCGAAGGATCAGGGAGATCTTGTCTTGAGGTAGGCTTCCCACTTAGATGCTTTCAGCGGTTATCCTTTCCGAACATAGCTACCGGGCAATGCCACTGGCGTGACAACCCGAACACCAGAGGTTCGTTCATTCCGGTCCTCTCGTACTAGGAACAACTCCTCTCAAATCTCCAACGCGCACGGCAGATAGGGACCGAACTGTCTCACGACGTTCTAAACCCAGCTCGCGTACCACTTTAAATGGCGAACAGCCATACCCTTGGGACCTGCTCCAGCCCCAGGATGTGATGAGCCGACATCGAGGTGCCAAACACCCCCGTCGATGTGAACTCTTGGGGGGTATAAGCCTGTTATCCCCGGCGTACCTTTTATCCGTTGAGCGATGGCCCTTCCATTCAGAACCACCGGATCACTATGACCTACTTTCGTACCTGCTCGACCCGTCGGTCTCGCAGTTAAGCTACCTTTTGCCATTGCACTCATTGCACGATGTCTGACCGTGCTGAGGTAACCTTCGTACTCCTCCGTTACTCTTTAGGAGGAGACCGCCCCAGTCAAACTACCCACCACACACTGTCCTTGACCCAGATAATGAGTCTAAGTTAGAACCTCAAAGTTACAAGGGTGGTATTTCAAGGACGACTCCACAAAAGCTAGCGCTATTGCTTCAAAGTCTCCCACCTATCCTACACATATAAATTCAAAGTCCAGTGTGAAGCTATAGTAAAGGTGCACGGGGTCTTTCCGTCTTGCCGCGCGTATACGGCATCTTCACCGCAAATTCAATTTCACTGAGTCCTGGGTCGAGACAGTATGGCCATCGTTACGCCATTCGTGCAGGTCGGAACTTACCCGACAAGGAATTTCGCTACCTTAGGACCGTTATAGTTACGGCCGCCGTTCACCGGGGCTTCGATCAAGAGCTTCGTCCGAGGACTAACCCCATCAATTAACCTTCCGGCACCGGGCAGGCGTCACACCCTATACTTCCACATTAGTGTTTGCAGAGTGCTATGTTTTTAGTAAACAGTCGCAGCCATCTGGTATCTTCGACCTCTTTCCGCTCCAGAAGCAAGTTCTTTCACGTAATAGAGGCGTACCTTCTCCCGAAGTTACGGTACCATTTTGCCTAGTTCCTTAACCCAAGTTCTCTCAAACGCCTTAGTATTCTCTACCTGACTACCTGTGTCGGTTTACGGTACGGCTTCCTATTACCTGAAGCTTAGAAGTTTTTCCTGGAAGTATGGCATCGATCACTTCTCAACTTAAAAAAGTTAATCGTCATCAGCTCTCAGTCAAAGATACTCCGGATTTACCTAAAGTATCGACCTACAACCTTAAACAGGGACAACCATCGCCCTGATGATCTAGCCTTCTCCGTCACTCCATCGCAGTAATAGCAAGTACAGGAATATTAACCTGTTTTCCATCGACTACGGCTTTCGCCCTCGCCTTAGGTACCGACTAACCCTGTCCCGATTAGCGTTGGACAGGAAACCTTAGTCATTCGGCGGAGAGGTTTTTCACCTCTCTCTCGTTACTCATGTCAGCATTCTCACTTCTGATACCTCCAGAGAATTTCCCAATCCTCCTTCACTGGCTTACAGAACGCTCCTCTACCATAGATTAAAAATCTATTCGCAGCTTCGGTGTATGATTTAGCCCCGTTATATCTTCCGCGCAGGCCGACTCGACTAGTGAGCTGTTACGCTATCTTTAAAGGATGGCTGCTTCTAAGCCAACCTCCTAGCTGTTTAAGCCTTCCCACATCGTTTCCCACTTAATCATACTTTGGGACCTTAGCTGGCGATCTGGGTTGTTTCCCTTTCCACTACGGACGTTAGCACCCGCAGTGTGTCTCCCGTGCTAATACTTCTTGGTATTCGGAGTTTGCGTCGGTTTGGTAAGTCGGGATGACCCCCTAGCCGAGACAGTGCTCTACCCCCAAGAGTAATACACGAGGCGCTACCTAAATAGCTTTCGAGGAGAACCAGATATCTCCGAGCTTGATTAGCCTTTCACTCCAATCCACAGCTCATCCCCTCATTTTTCAACATAAGTGGGTTCGGGCCTCCAGTAAGTATTACCTTACCTTCACCCTGGCCATGGATAGATCGCCCGGTTTCGGGTCTACTCCCTGCGACTTAACGCCCTATTAAGACTCGGTTTCCCTATGCCTACCTTAAAAAGTTAAGCTTGCCACAGACAGTAACTCGCTGACCCATTATACAAAAGGTACGCAGTCACTCCGTTTATCCGAAGATAAACTTAGAGCTCCTACAGCTTGTATGCATACGATTTCAGGTTCTATTTCACTCCCCTCTCCGGGGTTCTTTTCGCCTTTCCCTCACGGTACTGGTTCACTATCGGTCAGCTAGGAGTATTTAGCCTTGGAGGATGGTCCCCCCATGTTCAGTCAAAGTTTCACGTGCTCCGACCTACTCGATTTCACGAAATAAAAAAATTAAATTACAGGACTATCACCTTCTATGGTCAAGCTTCCCAACTTGTTATTTTTTCTCTTAAAACGCTTAAGGGCTGTTCCGCTTTCGCTCGCCGCTACTAACAGAATCTCGGTTGATTTCTTTTCCTACAGGTACTTAGATGTTTCAGTTCCCTGCGTTAGCTTCATTATCCTATGTATTCAGATAATGATACCTAGGTTATCCTAGGTGGGTTTTCCCATTCGGAGATCTCCGGGTTGTAGTTTGTTTATCAACTTACCGAAGCTTATCGCAGATTACCACGTCCTTCATCGCCTCTAGCTGCCAAGGCATCCGTCGTATGCACTTAATTACTTAACAAATGTTTCTAAACAAAAAAAGTTTAAAAGTTAAGTTTCTTTGAATAATAAGCGCCTAATTTTATTTGCCATTAGCATTCAGAATCGAATTGAATTCGATTCTTGAACTTGATGTTTAAAAGTTATAAAACTTTTAAATAATTATTAATAATTGATAACAGTAATTATTAATATTTGGATCACAATACTTTTAAAAAACTCTCTAAACCTTATTTAAGGTCTGAAATTAATTCATGTAATTCGAGCGAACACTCACAACAAAGATAGTGTGTTTATAGTTAGGAGGTGATCCAGCCCCAGGTTCCCCTAGGGCTACCTTGTTACGACTTCGTCCCAGTCGCGTATCACACCGTGGGGGCCGCCCTCCAAAGGTTAGGCAAACCACTTCTGGTGCAACACACTCCCATGACGTGACGGGCGGTGTGTACAAGGCCCGAGAACGTATTCACCGCGACATTCTGATTCGCGATTACTAGCGATTCCTGCTTCATGGAGTCGAGTTGCAGACTCCAATCCGGACTAAGGAAGACTTTGTGGGATTGGCTCCAGCTCGCGCTTTCGCAGCCATCTGTATCTCCCATTGTAGCACGTGTGTAGCCCAACCCGTAAGGGCCATGATGACTTGACGTCGTCCCCGCCTTCCTCCGTGTTATTCACGGCAGTCTCCTTAGAGTTCCCACCCGAAGTGCTGGCAAATAAGGATAAGGGTTGCGCTCGTTACTGGACTTAACCATACATCTCACGACACGAGCTGACGACAGCCATGCAACACCTGTCACAGAGTTCCCGAAGGCACAAATCTATCTCTAGAAAATTCTCTGGATGTCAAGGGTTGGTAAGGTTTTTCGCGTTGCATCGAATTAAACCACATGCTCCACCGCTTGTGCGGGCCCCCGTCAATTCATTTGAGTTTTAGCCTTGCGGCCGTACTCCCCAGGCGGAGAACTTAATGCGTTAGCTGTGCCACTGAATCTCAAGGATCCAACGGCTAGTTCTCATCGTTTACGGCGTGGACTACCAGGGTATCTAATCCTGTTTGCTACCCACGCTTTCGCACCTCAGCGTCAGTTACGAACCAGCGAGTTGCCTTCGCCATTGGTATTCCTCATGATATCTACGCATTTCACCGCTACACCATGAATTCTACTCGCCTCTTCCGTACTCCAGTATGCAAGTTTTGAATGCAGTTCCCAGGTTAAGCCCGGGGATTTCACACCCAACTTAGCATACCGCCTACGCGCGCTTTACGCCCAGTAATTCCGATTAACGCTTGGACCCTCCGTATTACCGCGGCTGCTGGCACGGAGTTAGCCGGTCCTTATTCTGTAAGTAATGTCACGGTCAACAGGTATTAACTATTAACTTTTCTTCCTTACCTAAAGTGCTTTACAACCCTAAGGCCTTCTTCACACACGCGGCATGCCTGGATCAGGGTTGCCCCCATTGTCCAATATTCTCTACTGCTGCCTCCCGTAGGAGTCTGGGCCGTGTCTCAGTCCCAGTGTGGCTGATCGTCCTCTCAGACCAGCTAGAGATCGTAGTCTTGGTGAGCCATTACCTCACCAACAAACTAATCTCACGCAGGCTCATCAAACAGTGAAAGCTTCCAAGGATAGGCCTTCTTTCCCCCGTAGGGTGTATGCGGTATTAATTCGAGTTTCCTCGAGCTATCCCCCGCTGAATGGTAGATTCCTACGCGTTACTCACCCGTTCGCCGCTTTACTCATTTCCGAAGAAACTTTCTCGCTCGACTTGCATGTATTAAAGCTGCCGCCAGCGTTCAATCTGAGCCATGATCAAACTCTTCAATTAAATTAAACGGATATTTTTCTCAAAAAATATCAAAAAAGGGTTTTGAATATAAATATTCAAAAAATGACACATACCTCTGTTCACAAGGCAAGTGTCCGCACGAATTACATGAACTAATATGTTAAAAAACTCCCTGTACAGTATATTACTGCGCAGGAAATTGCGATTATACATAGGTATCGACTTTATAAAAGCTTTAATTCATGCTTTTTAAAGTTATTTTCAAAAACCTCTTTTTACCTACTTGAAACAGAGTTTTTGAGTTAATTTTTATCTTAAAATTTTCATCTAATATTCTTTTTCCATCTACTCTAACAGCGGATTGATTTATCATTCTTTTTGCTTCCGACTTACTCTTGCAAAGCTTTCTTTCTTTGAGATCTGGATGGCTAAGAACGTCTATCAAATTCATAGAGTTGCCCTTCACTTTTATATTTTCTGCAGAAATTTCTGTCGGATCATTTTTTTGACTAAATCTATTTTTAAATTCATTTAATGCTTTAGTAGCGTTATTTTTTCCATGAAATCTTTCTACAATCTCAAAGCCTAATAAGAGTTTTGCCTCCATCAAACTACTTCCAGTTTTGGAAAGTTTTTTTAATTTATCAATTTCTTTATTAGTCTTAAAACTCAACAAATCGTAATATCTCCACATCATCTCATCTGAGATAGACATTAACTTTCCAAACATTTCGTCTCTACTGTCAGTTAAACCTATGTAATTATTTAAAGATTTAGACATTTTTTTTACACCGTCAAGACCTTCCAAGATTGGTAGAGTCATAATAATTTGTTCTTTCATACCATTGATTCTCTGAACATCTCTTCCCACAAGAAGGTTAAATTTTTGGTCGGTTCCGCCTAACTCCACGTCAGCTTTTAATTGAAAAGAGTCGTATCCTTGAACTAAAGGGTAAAGAAACTCATGAACTGAAATTGGTTGGTTATTTTTGTATCGCTTACTAAAGTCGTCTCTTTCTAACATTCTTGCAACAGTCATAGATGAAGCCAACTTTATAAAATCTTCTGGAGTCATCTTTTTGAACCAGGTCGAGTTGAATTTAATTTCGGTTTTCTTAGGATCTAGAATTTTAAAAATCTGTTTTTCATATGTTTTAGCATTCCTTTTTAAATCTTTTCCTGAAAGAACCGGTCTAGTTTCGCTCACTCCGGAAGGATCTCCGATGGAGCCAGTGAAATCTCCAATTAAAAAAACTACTTTATGCCCAAGATCTTGGAATTGTTTTAATTTGTTAATTAAGACAGTGTGTCCAAGATGTAAATCTGGAGAAGTGGGATCAAAACCTGCCTTGATAGTAAGTTTTTGTTTCTTTTCTATCAAAGATATAAAATCCTTTTTGGGTATTACTTCTTCGACCCCTCTGAGAAGTATTTCAATTTTTTCTTGAAGTATGCCCATGAAAGTTAAGATGTCATAAAATAGTACTTATAACTTTAACAGATAAAATTATTGATAATAAAAAATGGGAAAGGTTTTTTTTGAACTCAGATATTACCTAATTATTTTAATAATTTTTATTTTCGCCTTTTTAAGTTTGGTTTTTTTTCCAAACTTTTCTTTTGTTTCGAACAGCGCTGATTATGAAATCTTGGAAGTTACAAGAGAAAAAATTGAAGTTAAGAATAGCGATTTTGCCTTGGGCAATGATATTAATAATTCAATTCAAATTTTTGAAATAAAAAAAAACGATACTCTCTTAAATCTTCTTAAACAGTCCGGCTTAAAAGACAGCTTCATCAAAGCGCTAATAAAAACTAAGGGATCAGAAAAGTTAGCTCGGATAAAAATTGGAGACTCCTTGGAAATTTCAAAAAAAATATCTGGGGAGCCAAAAGAAATCTTTTTGACTTCTAATGGCTTTGAAGGCGTTTTAGCTAAATTTGAAAATAATATCTTTACTATTAAAAGATTCTCTAGACCTCTAGAGAAATTGGAAAGATTTGCATCCGTGATTATTGAAAATTCATTATACGAGTCTGCTCTAAATGAAGGGCTTTCAGATAGCCTAATAATGGACTTGGTTTATATTTTTGGATGGGATATTGATTTTATATTTGATATAAGACCGGGAGATAAATTTGATGTTTTGTATGAAGATTTTTATTGGAATGGTATTCAGGTTAAAAATTCAGACATCAAGGCGGCGAGATTTATCAGAGGAAATAAAGTTTTCACAGCTATTAGATATTATTACGCAGATGGAACGAAAGAGTATTTCTCAACAAGAGGAAAAAATGTAAAAAAAGCTTTTTTAAGAACGCCAGTTGAATTTAGTTATATAAGTTCAAAATATAATCTGAACAGGAGACATCCTGTTTTAAATAAAATTAGAGCCCATACAGGAGTTGATTACGCTGCTCCTAAAGGTACTCCAATTATCTCCACAAGCTCTGGTACGATTGCTTTTATTGGAAATAAAGGAGGATATGGAAGATTAATTGAAATAAAACATACTAAAGATTATTCAACTAGATACGCACATTTATTTAAATACAAAAAAGGATTGAAAATAGGAGATAAAGTAGACCAAGGAGAAATAATAGGTTACGTAGGAAAGTCAGGTCTTGCGACAGGTTATCATCTTCACTATGAATTCAGGGTAAATGGTATGCACACCGATCCGTTAACTGTAAAACTTCCCGATGCAGAACCGATTATTGACTCAGAAAAAGATAAATTTAAGAGAGTAGCTATCAAAATGATCAACAGAATAGACAATCTTTATTTACAAATTTATGCAATCAACCAGTAAAAAAAATAATTATTTTATTGGAACGCTTTCTGGAACAAGCATGGACGCAATTGATGCATCTATCTACAAAATTACCAATAAAATAAAACTAGTTGATTCGATATCCTTCAAGATGCCTGAAGATCTAAAAGCTAAGTTATTCTATCTATCAAAAAGTAAAAAAAATCTGTTTCAAAATCCTACAAAAGCTCTTAAGCAAGCAGATGATGAGTTCACTAGAATTACTGTGAAGACTATCAAGAGATTAATTAAAAAATCAGGTCTTTGCAGCTCAGATATAACGGCTATTGGTTCTCACGGACAAACTATTCAGCATTCTCCTTTTTCAAAAAAACCATACTCTTTGCAAATTGGAAGTCCAGACTTGATTGCGATTCAAACTGGCATAACTACGATCGGTAATTTTAGACAAACTAATATTATTAATGGAGGTAGCGGAGCACCTTTGACTCCAGCATTTCATCAAAAATTTCTAAGAAATAAAAAGGAAAATAGAGTAATAATTAACATTGGTGGAATATCGAATCTTACGCTATTGCTCAAAAATCAAAAAATCATGGGGTGGGATTCTGGGCCAGGAAACTGTTTAATAGATCAAAGCGTAAAGTTTTTCTCTAACGGAGAAAATTCATTTGATAAAAATGGTCGTTGGGGGAAAAAAGGAGATTTAAAGAAATTAGATAAATTAATAAATGAATTTCTTTCAAGGGAATATTTTCATCGAAAGCCTCCGAAAAGTGACTCTACTGAAAATTATAATTTTTCTGAAATTTACTCAAGAGAAATACAAATTTCCAAATTTGATTGGATTTCAGCAATGACTGAAATTACTGCTAAATCAATTTTTAATTCTCTAAAAGAAAACTGTAATGTTAAAGAGTTAGGAATTTATCTTTGTGGAGGGGGCAGTAAAAACTTATTTTTAATGGATTTGATAAAGTCAAAATTACCAAAAAAATGGAAGCTTTATACCACTAAGACTTTAGGGATAGATCCCATGTTAGTAGAAACTTCTACTTTTGCGTGGCTTGCAAAACAGAGAATTGAAAGTAGAAAAATAAACCTTCGTTCTTCAACAAATGCTGAAATTTCTTTAACCGGAGAAATTTTTAAAAGTTAAATTGAGAAAGATGACCCACATCCACAGGTTGTAACTGCGTTTGGATTATCTATTACGAATCTTGAACCTTCCAAATCTTCTTTGTAATCCAAAGTAGATCCAAAAATATACTGCATGCTTAACGGATCAATTACTACTGAAAACTCTTCCTTTTTAAGAAAGGTATCATCATCTTCGAAATGATCTTCAAGTTTAAATCCATATTGAAAACCTGAGCATCCTCCACCTGTAACAAAAACTCTAAGAGAAACTTTTTTACCTGCCTCATCCGAGACTAATTTTCCGATGCGCTCTAATGCAGCATCAGAAATGGTTAATTCTTGAGGCGTATATTTTTCAATCATCTTTTAATGTCACTCCTTCGTATTCGTTTGCACCAATCATCAAATTAAAACATTGAATTGCTTGTGAAGCAGCACCCTTCATTAAATTATCTATTGCAATATGGACGGTTAAAATGTTTTCTTTCATGAACAAGGAAATATCACAGAAATTTGTATTTTGTACCTTTTTTAACTCAGGAACAGTACCTTTTGTTAATACTCTAACAAATTTTTCATTTTTATAAAAGTTTTCATAAGTTTCTTGGATCGAATCTTCGAAATTCGAAATTTCAACATAACAAGTTACATATTCTCCTCTAAAAATAGGCAGTAGATGAGGAGTAAAAACTATTTTATTATTAAGCTTGTAATTTTTTTTAAAAAAATGGCCTATTTCAAATTGATGACGATGAGACTGCGCCGAGTAAGCTTTAAAATTATCGACTATATCATCCGACAGGTCTGATTCTACTTTATTTCTTCCTGCGCCGCTGATTCCTGATTTAACGTCAAATATGATGTTTGAAGTTTCTTTTATGTTATTGGCAATAGGAAGGAGTCCTAAAATAGAAGCTGTGGGGTAACAACCAGGAACAGCTACTAAATTTGCTTCTTTTATTTTATTTCTTTCTTTTTCGGGTAACCCATAAACAGCAGAATTTAGTAAATTTTTTGCCCTATGCTCATCTTCATAAGCTTCAGCCCACAATGAAGCATCGCTTATTCTAAAGTCTGCCGATAAATCAATAATTTTGATATCTTTCTCCAACAAAAAAGGTACATAGTCCATAGAAAAATTGTGTTGAGTGGCAAAAAAAACATAATCAAGGTCCTGCTCCTTTATATCTTCAACTGAAGACAATTGAAGATTTGGAATTCTTTTGAATTCATAAATTTGTTCGTAAAGATTTTTGCCTATGCTTCCAGACGATGACACGAAGGATACTTCAAGATTATCCATTTCATCGAACAACTTCAATAGCTCAACTCCAACATAACCTGTAGCTCCTACCAAACCTATCTTATACTCTTTCATTTTTTTTAATAACTTGGATTGACTGAACGCAGCATTATAATGACTTTAGTATAATATGAGACATAAAAAATATATTTTATCCATATCTGGTCAAGATCCGACTAATGGAGCTGGTAATAGCTTAGATATTTTAGTAGCGAATCAACATAATTTTCATTGCCTGTCATCTATTACTAATTTGACTATTCAGGATGCAGAAAAGTTGCACAAAGTTGAAGATGTTAACGAAAACTTTTTTCAAAAAAATCTCAAAAACCTCAATGAAAATTTCAATATATCAGGCGTCAAGATTGGAGCAATTTCTTCAAATAAAATTATTGAATCCACGTCAAAGTTTCTAGATCAATTTACAAAAATTCCTGTAGTAATTGATCCAATAATAGAAGCTGGTGGAGGTGGGAAATTCTTAAAGAAACAAAATATTAATTTTTCTCTTGAAAAGCTATATCCCCAAGCAACATTGCTAACTCCAAATTTAAATGAATTAAAAATCTTAAGCGGATGTAAAACTGAAGAAGATTCTATCAACTCTCTTTTAGATTTAGGTATTAAAAATATTTTTGTAACTGGCAAATCAAGAAAAAATGAAGTTATAAGCACGCTATACATAAATGGTATAAAAGAATTAGATGTAAAGGCAAAGAAAATCTCCAAAACTTTTCATGGATCTGGTTGCGCACTATCTACCTCGATTCTATGCAACTTTATCAAAACGAAAGATCTGAAAGAAAGTTGCTTAAATGCAAAAGAATACATGAGAAAAATTTTAAAGAATTCTATTAAAACAAAAAATCAAGATTTTATTAATTTCAACTTATGAATTCTATTTATGCCATAACTCCGGCTAATTTAAGCCTAGAAAAAATAATTTCTAAAACGTCTAATTTATTGGAATTAGGAATTAAAACTTATCAATACAGAGACAAAAATAACGATTTAAATATCATAAAAAATAATTCAAAAATCCTTTTAGAACTCATCAAAGAAAATGATGGAAAGTTAATAATTAACGATTATCCAGAAATAGCATTAGAAATTGGAGCGGATGGATTTCATTTGGGATTTGAAGACTATCAAAAGAAAAAAAATAAAAATTTTTTAAAAAAGCATTTAAATCTAATTAAAGAAAATTATATTAAAGGCCTTTCTTGTAAGTGGAATTTAGAGTTAGTTTCAAATCCTCCAGAAGATATTTTAGAGTGGGATTATCTGGCGGTAGGATCTTTTTTTAAAAGCCAAACCAAAAAAGATATTTCGTTAGCGAGATCAGACATGGTTATGAAAGAAGTTTTGTTAAAAACAAAAAAACCACTGTATTCTATTGGTGGAATCAATAATGAAAACATTATCAATTTAAAAAAAATGGGATATAAGAAATTCGCTATCTCGAACGGAGTTTACGCTTTTGAAGACCATGAAATTAAAAATATAATTAAAATAAATAATGAAGGAAATTAACGTTCTTGGCGTTGGAAATGCTTTAGTTGATAAACAATTTCTTATTGAAGACGACATTTTAAAGGAGATTTCAATAGAAAAAGGAACCATGGGTTTATGCGATAGTAAATCCCAAAATATTTTCTATAAAAAATTATCTGAAAATTATAAAAAAAGTGAAGATGCTTGTGGAGGTTCAGCCACCAATACTATCTTTGCCTTGGCATCTTTGGGAAGTAAATGTGGTTTTTTTGGAAAAGTAGCGAACGACGAAAATGGTTCATTTTACAAGAAAGATCTTGAAGGCGTAGGAATTATAAACGACGTGATTTCTAATGATAAAGGAGACACAGGTACTTGTTTAATTATGATTTCTGAAGACGCAGAAAGAACCATGAGCACATGTCTAGGCATCAGCGCTAATTTGAAGCCTTCAGACATAGATGAAGACTTAATAGAAAAGTCGGAAATAATTTATCTAGAAGGTTACCTTGTGAGTTCAGACGTATGCAACTTGACGAGTAAAAAAATTATAGAAGTTGGTAGAAGCAAAGAAGCTAAAATAGCTATTAGCCTATCAGATCCGAACATAGTAAATGCTTTCAAAGAAAGGTTACTTGATTGGCTCAAAGAGCCAATTGATTATTTATTTTGTAACTTTGAAGAAGCAAAAGCATTTTGTAAGACAAATGATGAAGAATTAATAAAAAGATCTTTATTAAAATTTGCACAAAATATTTTCATTACTAAAGGAAGTGAAGGAGCATTGATTTTTAATCATAAATCTTCTTGTGAAGTGGGTGGGTTTGCTGCAAATGCAATTGATAGCAACGGAGCCGGTGACATGTTTGCTGGAGGAGCATTGTATTTACTTACCAAGGGCCAAAATCCAGAAAAAGCTGCAAAATTTGGATGTTTTTTAGCATCTAAGGGTGTCGAAAATATTGGCCCGAGATTAGAACACAAAAAATATCTAGAAATTTATGAATTATTTTGCAAATTAGACTAGCAAGTTCCTCTAGGTTTTGATAAATTTCTCACCTTCAAATTTTATCAATGGCTATTAAAAAGAAACCAAAATCTGCAACAAAAAAAGCTTCAGTAAAAATAAAACCGTCTGCTAAACCAAAGGCAAAAAAGCAACCAGCAAAAAAACCTCAAACAAAAAAGAAACCTACTAAAAAGAAAGCTCTTAAGCCTCAGGTAATTTCAAATCCTTCCGATTTTGAATCATTTGCTAAAACATTTATTCCTTACCGTCCTAATAAAACAGAGAAGTACATGAATAAATCTCAAAAAAAACATTTTATTTCGATACTCAATGCTTGGAAAGAGGCGCTTGATTCAGAACAAGAGAAAACAGAACAGCTCATTCAGCAAGACCAAAGTAATTTTCCTGATTCATTAGATCGTGCAGCGAAAGAAGAAGAATTCATGTTGGAGCTAAGAAAAAGAGAGCGTGAACGAAAATTAATTTCTAAAATTGAAATGTCTATGAAAGATATTGACGATGATCTTTATGGTTATTGTGAAACTTGTGGGGTAGAAATTGGTATAAAACGACTTGAAGCAAGGCCCACAGCCACTCAGTGCATAGATTGTAAAACGGTAGACGAAATAAAAGAAAAGCAGCAATTCGGTTGATGTCTGAGCATACTGTTTATTTGGTATTAGGAACTAATCTTGGCAACAGATATAAAAACTTATCAAATGCCAGATCTGAGATAAATAATCTTCCGGAAACAAAAATACTAAAAAAAAGCAAAATCTATAAATCTTCTTTTTATGGCCCTATTGAACAGCCCTTTTTTTTCAACCTAGCTTTAAAAATTAAAACACAACTTTCTCCGATTTCTTTGCTCAAGCATCTTCAGAAAGTTGAAAAAAAGTTAAAAAGGGAAAAGAATTCTCATATGAAACCACGAACAATAGATATCGACATAATTTTTTTTGATGATCTTCATATAAAAAAACCTAAATTAACTATTCCACATTATGATTGGAAAAATAGAGACTTTTTTATAAAGCCTTTATTAGAAATTAACTGTGAGCATGTTAAAAATGAGGTCCATGAGCTCAACTTAAAAGCTTCTCAAAAATTTTAAAAAAATTAATGACTAAAAGATATTCTGTTCCAGAATCGATAAAATTAAAAACTCATCTTGATGAGGCTTCTTTTGATTCTATGTATCTAGATTCTATAAATAATCCTGAATCTTTCTGGGCAACTCAAGCGTCAAAACACATTACTTGGATTGAAGAACCAAATCATATTAGCTCGATCGAAATGGAGAAAGGTGAAATTGAGTGGTTCAATGACGGAATACTCAATGCATCTTTTAATTGTATCGATAGGCATTTGAGTAATCCTGATGCTTTAGCAATAATTTGGGAGAGCGATGACCCTACTAAAGATAAAAAAATTTCCTACGGGCATCTTCATGATGAAGTTTGTAAATTTGCTAATTTATTAAAAAACAGAGGAATAAAAAAAGGTGACAGAGTCTGCATCTATATGCCGATGATACCTGAGGCAACTTATGCAATGTTGGCATGCGCAAGAATTGGAGCAGTTCACTCTGTAGTGTTTGGAGGATTTTCTGTTGAGTCATTAAAGGATCGAATTCTAGATTCAAACTGCGAAACAGTTATTACCGCTAATGAAGGAATTAGAGGGGGTAAAAGAATTCCTCTGAAAGAAAATGTTGATAAAGCAATTAAGTCTTGCCCTAATGTGCATTCAGTAATTGTTGTGAAGAGAACTGGAGAAGAATTAAATTTAATTAGTAAAGTTGATGTAGATTACTTGATTGAAAAAGAAAAATTTGAAGCTCATTGTGATTGTGAACCGATGAAGTCAGAAGATCCTTTGTTTATTTTGTATACCTCAGGTTCTACTGGAAAACCCAAAGGGGTTTTACACACAACCGGAGGCTATTTGCTTGGAGCAGCTATTACACATAAACATATCTTTAATTATTCAGATGGTGATATTTATTGGTGTACTGCGGATGTAGGATGGGTTACAGGTCATTCTTATATAGTTTATGGACCACTTTGTAATGGGGCCACAACCCTAATGTTTGAAGGAGTGCCTACTTATCCTGATGCATCGAGATTTTGGGAAATAATTGATAAACATCAGGTTAATATCTTCTATACCGCTCCAACTGCAATTAGGGCTCTTATGGCTTTTGGTAATGAACCTTTAAGGACCTCTTCTAGAAAGTCCTTAAAAGTTTTGGGAACCGTTGGAGAGCCTATCAACCCTGAAGCTTGGGAATGGTACTTTGAAAATGTAGGTAATAAAAAATGTCCTATTGTTGATACATGGTGGCAGACGGAAACAGGAAGTATTTTAATTTCAGGTTTAGCTGGATTTTCTGATCAAAAACCTGGAAGCGCTTGCAAACCCTTTTTTGGAGTTCTTCCTGTTCTTCTAGATGAGAATGGAAAAGAAATAAATGGACCTGGCTCTGGTAATTTGGCGATAAAGAAATCTTGGCCCTCGCAAATTAGAACAGTTTTTGGAGATCATCAAAGATGTGTTGATACATATTATTCAACTTACCCAGGATATTATTTTACTGGCGATGGTGCGCGAAGAGACGAAGACGGCTACTACTGGATAACTGGAAGAGTTGACGACGTCTTGAATGTCTCAGGCCATAGATTAGGAACAGCTGAAGTTGAAAGCGCTTTGGTCTTGCACGAAGAAGTTGCAGAAGCTGCGGTAGTAGGTTTTGAACATCCTATAAAAGGCCAAGGAATCTATTGTTATGTAAACATGATGAAAAGTTCAATTCCAAGCAATGAGCTAAAAGAAGAATTATCGGAGCTGGTAAACAAAGAAATTGGAGCCATAGCGAAACCAGATTTAATTCATTTTACTAATGACCTTCCCAAGACTAGATCTGGTAAGATTATGAGGAGAATTCTTAGAAAAATTGCTTCTAACGATCTTGATAATCTTGGAGATACTTCCACTTTAGCTGATCCAAGTATTGTCGACGAGTTAATAAATAATAGGCTGAATAAATAATGTCACTTTTATCTTTTCTCACGAAAACAGAATTACCCAAAGAACAAGACGCTCTTGCTGGAAGAGAAGAAATAATCTTTGAGCCCAGAATTCACTACGTTAATAAAAACGAATACCCAGTGAATACTTCAGATTTTGAAAAAGTTTATTTTGGAATGGGATGTTTCTGGGGAGCTGAAAAATATTTGTGGGAATTGGAAGGAGTTCTATTTACATCTGTAGGTTATGGAGACGGTTTCACCAGAAATCCGACTTATGAAGAAGTCTGCTCTGGTCAAACAGCTCACAATGAAATCGTCGAAGTTATATACGATCCTAAAAAAATAGAATTTTCATTATTACTTAAAGTTTTTTGGGAAAATCATGATCCAACTCAAGGTATGAGACAAGGTTATGATGTTGGCACTCAATATAGATCTGGAATTTACATAACTAATGAAGTGCAAATGCAACAGGCAAAGGAAACTAAAGATGCCTATGGATCAATTCTCGTCAAAAACGGTTTTAAATCCATAACTACTGATATCAAGGAAATCAATAATTTTTTCTTTGCAGAAGAATATCATCAGCAATATTTGGCCAAGAATCCTGGTGGATATTGTGGCCATGGCGGTTGTGGAATTAAATTAAATCTTGATTAATGATTCCAAACAAACTCTGACTTATCCTGAGTTACTCTTTCTTCTTCAACTAACTTTATTAAATGTGCTTGAAGGGAATATTTAGCAATGCTTAATAATCTCGGATCTACGTCATCGTAAACTTTATTTAACAGGACATCTAAGGAGGCTCTATTCAATTCGGTAATCGCGTCAATTACTTTTTTTTCTCTAAACATCCTATGCCCAATGATCCAATCGACAACAGCATGAGGATTTTCCATTAAGTCTCCGTGCCCAGGGGCAATGTACTTTAGATCTTCATCTTTTAGCATTTGAAGGGAATCTATATATTGACTCATGCTTCCATCTGGGGGGGCTATAACAACTGTCGAACCATCCATAATGTGATCTCCAGTGAATATTGTTTTCTCCTCTTCTAAAAAATAACACAAATGGTTGGAAGCATGTCCAGGCGTATGAATTACTCTTAAAGTGTAATCCACTTGCTCGATGACATCACCGTCCTTTAATATCGCTTGAGGCTTGAAAGTAGGATCCTGCATCTCTTTATGTAATGCTTTCATCCCTTTTACCGGTGCAGCAGTTCTCTGATGCAACAACTTCGCGCCGGGTGAATGATCATTGTGAGTGTGAGTGACTAAAATTTGATTGATGTCTTCTCCACAAACTTTAGCAATATTTTCTATATGTTCTTTTGATGCTGGACCAGGATCAATTACTGTAATTTCATCATGTCCTATCAAGTAGGTATTCGTTCCAGGGCCAGTAAAGACACCTGAATTATCAGCTGTAATTCTTCTAATTAAAGGAGACAGCTCAGTGATCTTCATATCCTTCATCTCCAGGAAGAAGTCCCACCATTTTTCCATCTTTCATAAAAAACTTTGGCTCAATACATGAAACTTCGTTTTGATAATTTATTTTAGCTTCCATAAGATCCTGAGTGTTAGAAAAACCTTCTATCGATTCTAAATTTTTAATTGTAGGGAGAATTATTGGAAATTCTCCTTTCTTTCCTTTTTCTAAAGCGCTTTCAGGTGAAATCCAAATGCTTTCAACACCTTCTCCTCCATCGTGTTCAGCAATTTGTTTTTCTGGAGCTAAAGCAATAAAGAATCTAGTGCTGTAGCGTCTCATTTCAAATTTCGGAGTGACCCAATGAGAAATATAAGCCAGTCTATCAACTGCTAATCTTAGCTTTAAAATTCCACACAATTTGTACAATACGGGCTTGCCCTCGTTTAGAAGATTTCTGTATTCATTAAGAATCTTTAACTCATCGCTATTAGGATCGTCAAAAAGGTCTCCATTTTCTCTATAGGCTAAAAGCACTCCACATTCTTCAAAACATTCTCTGATGCAAGCAACCCAATAGTTCAAACCGCCTTTTTCAATTCCTAAGATCTGAGAAGCCATTTCGTCGGTGAGACCATAACAAAATGTATTAGATTCATCAGTGCCATCTTCCTCATCAAGTTTTCCACCCGGAAAAACCCATGCATTGCCAAAATTAGTCTTAGCGTTTCTTTGAATCATAAAAACTTCGACTTCGTCTTTTGGCGCCCTGACAAGTAGAACTGTAGCAGCTGGCCTAGGCTCAGCAGGTTCTTCTCCTGAGCCTTTTTTTATGTTTATCGAAGATTCATATTTCTCCGGGAAAGGAGGCTTAGAACTTGATTCTTCAGACATAGTTAAGCAACAAATTTTGAAAGTCTACTCTTGATAATTTCTTCGGCATCAGAGACTATTCTTTCAACCAAATCCTTACATGTTGGTACATCGTGAATTAACCCAGCAACCATCCCGCAGCTCCAAGCCCCAGCATCCATGGTTCCTTCCTGCATGATTTTTGGATAAACCCCTGCAACTTCTTCTATGATGTCTGTGATCTGAATTTCGTCGCCTAGAGCTTTTTCTTTTTCTAAAATTTTATTTACTGCGCCATTTGCTAAAACTCTTTCAGTATTTCGCAAAGGTCTCATAATAAGTTCAGTATCCAATTCTGAAGCAGCAACTAAAGCGTCTTTTACATTTTGATGCACTGGAGCCTCTTCGGTTGCAATGAATCTAGTTCCCATGTTAATTCCATCAGCTCCCATTGATAATGCTGCAGCTAGCTGCTGTCCATTTCCCATTCCTCCTGACGCGACAAAAGGAATAGATAATTCTTCTGCAGCTCTTGGCAAGAGGATCATATTTGGAATGTCATCTTCTCCCGGATGACCACCACATTCAAAACCATCGACACTGACAGCGTCACAACCAATTTTTTCAGCTTTTAGAGAATGTCTCACTGATGTACATTTATGGATGACTTTAATTCCAGCTCCTTTCAAATCAGGCATGTAAGCTTCTGGACTTCTACCAGCAGTCTCAACAATTTTTACTCCTCCTTTAACAATGGCTTCGATATAACCAGGATAGTCAGGCTCTTCAAACCCAGGCAAGAAGGTCAAATTTACTCCAAAAGGTTTATCCGTCATTTCGTGACATTTCGCGATTTCCTTAGCCAAATCATCCGGTGTTTTTTGTGTTAAGCCTGTAATAATTCCAAGCCCGCCAGCATTAGCGACCGCAGAAGCCATCTCTGCAAAACCAACGTAATGCATTCCTCCTTGAATAATTGGATGTTCAATTTCAAACATTTCGGTAATTTTTGTTTTGATCATTTTCCTCTCCTTTAAAAATAATTTAATCTACGTACTCTATCTCTTTCCTAGCCCTTTTAGCAATGAGAAGATAGCAAAAAAACAAAATTTTTTTAGGACTTCAATTGATGAAACCGCGAAACATAAAAACAAAAACCTTGATGAAAAAATTATCAAGAAATCCTGATTCACACAAAGGGGATTATGGTCATCTTTTAGTTATTGCGGGTAATCTTGGCTTCGGAGGAGCGGCTCTTCTCTCTTCTAAAGCCGCCATGAAAAGTGGTGCTGGCCTTGTTTCTTTAGCAACTAGGTCAGATCATTTACAAGCGTCGTTGAGTTTTTGTCCAGAAGTAATGACTAAAAAAGTAGACACAGGACAGACTTTAGAGAATTATTTGAATTTACCTTCTGTTATTTGTCTTGGTCCAGGACTAGGAAAAGACTATTGGAGTGAACAGATGATTTTTAAGTCGATCGAAAACGCTTGTAAGAGAAACATTCCCATGTTGATCGACGCTGACGGATTAAATTTACTACCTAAATTTTTTAAAAAACTCAAATTACCGAAGAAAATTATCTTAACTCCTCACTTAGGAGAGGCTGCAACTCTGTTAAATACCTCTGTTGAAGCAATAAAGAAGAATAAAGTTTCAGCTGCAAGGCGAATATCCAAAAAATTTAATGCCATTGTGGTTCTTAAGAGTCATCAGACATTAATTTGTAAAGGTGAAAATATCTGTATCTGCGACAGAGCTAATCCCGGTATGGCAACGGCAGGCATGGGAGATGTGCTTAGCGGCATAATAAGTAGCCTAGTTGCTCAAAAATTAAACTTATTTGATGCTTCGTGTCTAGGAGTTGAATTACACTCTTTAGCCGGCGAAGCTTACGCCAAAAAATTTAGTCAACTTTCATTAATGCCAACCGATATTATTGACTTTCTTCCCAGCATTTTTGATGAATTTTAATAAAAAAATAATCCTAAATTCATTGGATGACACTGCAGATATTGCTAAAGAAATTGCTAGTGAGCTTGAAACATATCCAAAAAATAAGGCATCAATTATCTTTTTAGAGGGTGATCTGGGTTCCGGTAAAACAACTCTTGTAAAAGAAATTTTAAAATCTTTTGGATTATCTGAGCCCATAACTAGTCCAACCTTCACAATTATTGAACCTTACTTAATAAAAGATAAAAAAATTTATCATATTGATCTATATAGAATTGAAAGTAGAAAAGAATTGGAAGTCCTTGGTATTGAGGAATATTCAGCGGAAAACGATTGTTTAATATTTATAGAATGGCCCGAGAAGGCTGAAGGATTTTTCAGTGAATACGATCTTAAGATACGTTTAAGCCATATTAATGAGATTTCCAGAGAATTAATTATTGAGAAATCTTAAAATTATATTTAAGTCTTCAAAACTTCTTCTATTCCTTTGATTGAAATTAACATTCCATGATGAACTGCCTCAGCAAAAATCTCAGGTTTAATCTCAGTGGTCCAAAGTAATTCGCAACTATTATTATCCAACTTAATTACTCGCATTGTCGCAAGATGATGCTCTATTGGATTGGGTGTTTCTACAGCAGAATATTGTAATTCCATATTTACATTGTCTAGAGACAATATATTTTCTCTTACTTTCCCAATGCCTTCCATTTCAAATGTTCTAGAAACACCTTCTAAGGAAATTTTTTCAACGCTTGGAACCCAATCACATCTTGAAACATCAGAAAGAATTTCCCAAAGCTCCTCAGCTGGACAAGCAAAGACTTTTGATTCTGAGAGAACTTTCAATACTTTAGCTTAATCTTTCTATCACCATCGCGTTGGCTGTTCCACCACCCTCGCATATGGCTTGAAGACCATACTTACCGTCTCTTCTCTCAAGCTCATGGAGTAATGTAGTCATCAACTTAGCTCCGGTTCCTCCTAGCGGATGTCCCAAAGCCATTGCTCCACCATTGACATTAAGCCTTTCTTTATCTGCTTTTAACTCGTAAGCCCAGGCTAATGGAACTGGAGCAAAAGCTTCATTTACTTCATAAATGTCTATATCACTTATAGATAAGTTTGCTTTTTCCAAAACACTCTTTGAAGCTGGAATTGGTCCAGTCAACATTATCACTGGGTCATCTCCGGCAAGTGCCAAGGAAACGATTTTTGCCCTAGGTTCAATTCCCAACTTCTTTAATCCTGCATCGTTAACTATCATTACCCCAGCTGCACCATCACAAATCTGACTTGAACTTCCAGCAGTAAGAACTCCGTCCTCAGATAATGTTTTTAAACCCGAAAGACTTTCTAAAGAAGCATCAAATCTTATACCCTCATCTACTGTGACCATTTCTTTTTCCCCTGAAGGCAAATCACCTTCCACAGGAACGATTTCTTTGTCAAAAAAGCCTGACTCAGTTGCCGCAATGGCTTTTTTGTGACTTGCATAAGCAAAAGTATCCAAATCATCGCGAGAAAATTTCCATCTTTTTGCCATCATCTCAGCTCCAGCGAATTGGCTGAATTGAACACCGGGATATCTCTCCGTCATGCCCTTTCCATTAAATGGTTGTCCATGTCCTTCTTTGAAACTGTCAATAATATTCGAGCCTATTGGAACTTGACTCATTACCTCTACTCCTCCAGCAATAACTATGTCTTGAGTTTCTGACATAACAGCTTGAGCTGCAAAGTGAATTGCTTGCTGCGATGAGCCGCACTGACGATCGACAGAAGTACCAGGTACTGACTCTGGTAGTTTAGAACTTAAAACTGCGTTTCTTGCAACGTTTCCTGCTTGAGCTCCAGATTGACTAACACAACCAAATATTACGTCATCTATCATTTCACCTTTCGCGCCTGTTCTTTCAACTAACTCATCTAAAACTAAAGCTCCTAAATCGGAGGGATGCCAATTTTTTAACTTTCCGTCTTTTTTTCCGCCAGGTGTTCTTACTGCACCAACAATATAAGCATTACCCATAATTTTCTCCTTAATCTTTTAAATTGAGTGTTTTCAAATAAGTTATTCTATCCATTTTTTAATCTTTAATTAACCCCAAAACCTGTTTTATATTGGGTTTGAAATATGATTCGGGCTTCATAATTTTCCCTTTTTCATTTTTTATTGCTTTTCCATCTACGAACTTACTCATATTAGATGCTTTTACTTCTTGCCAAACTTCTTCAAAGTTTATACCACAGCTATTGCACATCCCCATGATTACCCAAACCATGTCAATCAGTCCGTCTGCTAATTCAATAATATCTTTGTTCTCAAAAGCTTCGATTGTTTCCTTGTATTCTTCGGTGATTAAATTCATATAAAGATCGGCTTCTTTGGAATCAATAGACAACTTCTTACTGATTGGCTGATCACCGGCTTTCATAAATTTTTCAACATCGCTTTGATAAAACATAAGATGGCTCCCTACAAATTAGAATCAATAATTGATGTTATCAGAAATAGTCGATAGGCTTACCTCGATGGAAATAAAACTTAAAGATGGCAGTTTTTATGAGGTAAAAGAAAGTGACCTTATTGCTTGGAGTAGAACTTATAAAGATTGTAATGTTTTTTATGAAGTAAAAGCTGCAGCAGAATGGTGTGAGGCAAACCCGTCAAGACGTAAAACTCTGAGAGGTGTTAAAAGATTTCTAAACGCTTGGCTTTCAAAGGCACATAAGTTGAAAGGCAGCCCTCTAAGCTTTAACCAAAAAGAAGGTCATTCTAATATAGAAGAATCTTTAAATGACATTTCTTGGGTACCAGAACATGAAAGAAAAGAAACGTCTAAATGGTATTTATCATCTAAAGGTTTTTATTATCTAAATGGAAAAAAATATACTGAAGTTTACGGAGCTAAAAAGGTCGTAAGCATTTCCGATAAAAGATTAAAAAAACAATCTAAGAAACCCTAAAATTGTATTTCTTCAAAAAAAAAGTTCTGATATCATTCGCGCTCTAAACTAAGATTATGAAAAAAGGAATTCATCCAGAATATAGACAGGTACTTTTCCATGACGTTAGCGTTGACGAATACTTTTTGATTCCATCAACTTTAAGTACAGATCAAACTAAAGAATGGAAAGATGGAAAAACTTACCCGTATTGTCCTTTAGATGTCTCTTCTGCCTCTCACCCTTTTTATACTGGCCAACAAAAAATTATTGATACAGGAGGAAGAGTAGACAGATTTAAGAAAAGATTCGCTAAAAAGGGAGCGTCAAAGAAAGAGCCAAATAATCCAACAAACAAAGAAACCCAAGATCAGGTTTCTGAGAAAGCAGAAGCTGAGACTTCTTCAAAATCAGAAAAAATAGACGTCAACGAAACTCAAAAAGAAGATGCAATCCTTGATGTAAAAGAAGAAATTTCTAAAGAAGCTAAATCTGAAGCGACTGAAATTCCAACAGAAGAAACTGTTGAAGAAAAAAATCCAAAAGACAAAGAATAAATCTTAATTAATTCTTAGCAAAGTTATTCGTGCTTAGAACATTCTTTGGACTAAAAACTTATATGAATCCAAAAGATATTAGAAATATTGCAATTATTGCCCATGTCGATCATGGAAAGACGACATTGGTTGATAAATTATTGCAACAATCTGGAACCCTAAATAGAAAAGATATTGATTCAGAGAGGATAATGGATTCCAATGATCAAGAAAAAGAAAGAGGCATTACAATCCTTGCTAAAAATACAGCAATAAAATGGAAGGATCATAAAATAAATATTGTTGATACTCCTGGTCATGCCGACTTTGGCGGAGAAGTCGAAAGAGTATTATCCATGGTAGATTCTGTACTTCTTTTGGTAGACGCTGTCGACGGTCCAATGCCTCAAACAAGATTTGTCACTGAAAAGGCATTTGAGCAAGGTTTAAATCCTATTTTAGTTATAAATAAAATTGATAGACCTGGAGCCAGACCGGATTGGGTTTTAGATCAGGTATTTGATCTTTTTGATAGACTTGGTGGCAACGACACTCAGATGGATTTTCCTGTTATCTATTCTTCAGCGTTGAATGGAGTGGCAGGCAACGAACTTGAAGATATTAGAGAAGATATGTCTCCTCTTTTAGATTTGGTGTTAGAAAAAGTAAGCCCTCCTGAAGTAGATACCGAAAGGCCTTTTCAAATGCAGATAAGTGCTTTGGATAGCAATAGTTATGTGGGTGTAATTGGTATTGGGAGAATTACCTGCGGAAAATTAAAACCAAACGATCAAGTAGTTGTTATTGACGCTCATGAAAAACAGAGAAAGGGAAAGATTTTACAAGTCATGAGTCATGATGGACTGGAAAGAATAGAAGTTTCTGAAGCGGAAGCAGGAGATATTGTTTGTATCACTGGAATAGAAAATTTGTACATTTCGGATACCTTATGCGATCCATTAAAAATTGAAGCCCTGCCCCCTTTATCGGTAGACGAGCCAACAGTAAGTATGACCTTTCAAGTAAATGATTCGCCCTTTGCAGGACAAGAAGGAAAATTTGTCACTTCAAGAAATATAAAGGAACGGCTCGAGCAAGAATTGCTAAGTAATGTTGCTCTTCGAGTTGAACCAGGAGATTCATCAGATAAATTTAAAGTTTCTGGAAGAGGAGAACTACATTTATCTGTCTTAATAGAAAGCATGAGGAGAGATGGTTTTGAATTGGGTGTATCAAAACCTGAAGTAATACAAAAAGAAGTTGATGGAGAGATTCACGAGCCCTTTGAACAAATTGTTATTGACCTAGAAGAAGAACATCAAGGCTCAATCATGGAAGAAATGGGTTTAAGAAAAGCTGAGCTTAAAAATATGGAACCGGATGGAAAGGGAAGAATAAAACTCGAATTTATTGCGCCTTCCAGAGGAATGATTGGATTCAGATCACACTTTTTAACTCTCACTAGTGGCTCAGGAATTTTAACAAGCGTTTTTGATCATTATGGTCCTGCAAAAAAAGGTGAAGTAACTAATAGACAAAATGGAGTTTTAGTTTCAATGACAAATGGTAAAACTTTATCTTACTCCTTATTTAATTTACAAAATCGAGGTAAATTATTTGTTGGTCATGGATTGGATATCTACAAAGGACAAATTGTTGGCCTTCACTCAAGAGACAACGACCTTCCTGTAAATCCAACCAAAGCAAAACAACTTACTAATGTAAGAGCATCTGGAACGGATGAGAATTTAATTTTAACCCCTCATATTCAGCACTCCTTGGAACAAGCTCTTGAATTCATAGAGGAAGATGAACTTGTTGAAGTTACTCCTAGTGCAATAAGACTTAGAAAAAAAACTTTTACTTTTTAAAAACTTTCTAGAATCTCTTGGTGGATTTGGTCAAATGACCCGTTTGATAAGCAGATTATATGAGTATCGGATACTAATTCTTTAGGTAATATTTTAAGAAACTCTTCGGTTCCAGAACAAATCGAAAATTTTTCACTTTTCAGGGCAATTTTTTTAATTTGTTTTTCATTTTTTGAAAATAAAAAGACTTTGTCAGCGCATTCTAAGGATTTGGGTATAACTTCGTCATGATGTCCAGCAGACATAGTATTGGAACGCATTTCAAGCAGACAAATTATTTTTTGATCTCCTACTTTTTTCCTCAAACCTTCTAATGAGTATTTAATCGACGTTGGATGATGGGCAAAGTCATCGTAAACACTCACAGAATCATTCTGACCTTTTAATTCCATTCGTCTTGAAACTCCTTTAAAAGACGACAAAGCTTCTGTAATAATTTCATCATCAATTCCTAAAGACGAAGCTGTGACAAAAGCTGCTAAGGCGTTCCTAAGGTTGTGCTCACCAAATAAATTCCAATTTATTTTACCTCTGAGTTTGCCATCAAAGTAAATTTCAAAATTATCATCACAACTTTCATTAGGTTTGACAGACCAACCCTTTAGTGAAAATTGATAATTGAAAGTTTCTTTTTTGGAGTAGAGTCCTTGATTTATTAAAGATTCAATATTTTCATCATCCCCAGGAAAAATTACCTTTGCGCTAGAAGGCAACGACCTGATTAAATGATGAAATTGCTTTTTGATGCTATCCAAATTATCAAAAATATCAGCGTGATCAAATTCTAAATTGTTAATTAATAAGGTTGAGGGTCGATAGTGAACAAACTTTGATCTTTTATCGAAAAAGGAAGTGTCATATTCATCAGACTCAACTACAAAAAAATCATTGTTGCCAAGCTTTGCGGAAGTATCAAATCCATTGACTTTCCCAGCAATGAGATATCCTGTATCAACTTTGGCATCCATTAAAATTTTAGAGATCATTGCAGAAGTAGTTGTCTTTCCATGTGTTCCTGAAACTGAGATGACATGCCTATCTTTCAGGATGTATTGATAGAGAAATTCAGGACCTGAAAGATATTCATTTTTATTATTTAATATTTTTTCCATTAAAGGATTTCCTCTGCTTACGACATTTCCAATGATAAATAAGTCAATATTTTCAGAATAATTTTTCGTTTCAAAACCCTGATCAACCTTAATTTCTAATTCCTTAAGGACATTGCTTATAGGTGGATAAATATTTTCGTCACATCCAGATACTTTGAAGCCTTTTTGAATTGCAAGTTGGGCTATACCACTCATGAAAGTTCCACAAATTCCCAAAACATAAATATTCATAAATAAATTATATCCTTTTCACAGAAATACTTTTTTCAGTTATATTTGCTTGATGGCAGCAAAAAAAAACGCCTTCTATGCCCAATCAGGCGGTGTCACCTCGGTAATTAATGCATCTGCCTGTGGTGTTATAGAGACCGCTAATAAATCTTATAAAATTAATAAAGTTTTAGCCGGTAAAAATGGAATTTTAGGAGCCTTGAATGAAGAACTTATTGACACCTCAAGAGAGTCAAAATCAACCATTGCAAAATTAAAACAGACACCCGGAGGAGCTTTTGGTTCGTGCCGTTTTAAATTGCAAGACCCAATCAAACAAAAAAAAGAATATGAAAGGCTTTTTGAAGTATTTGAAGCACATAATATTGGATTTTTTTTCTACAACGGAGGCGGTGACAGCCAAGACACAACTTTCAAGATATCTGAAATGGCAAAAAAACTTAATTTTCCTCTTCAATGCATTGGTATTCCAAAAACAGTAGATAATGACTTACCCTTTACTGATTGCTCTCCAGGCTTCGGTTCCGTGGCGAAGTACGTTGCTACCTCTACTCTTGAAGCTGGATTGGATGTCAAAAGCATGTCAGAAACCTCCACAAAAGTGTTTGTTTTGGAAGTTATGGGGCGTCACGCTGGGTGGATTGCAGCCTCGTCTTGTTTGGCTAGCAACGAAATGGAAGATCCACCACATATCATTCTTCTTCCAGAAGTAGCTTTTGAGAAGAATAAATTTAAAGCGGCTGTAAAAAATACTGTAAAGAGATATGGGTATTGTGTCATAGTCGCTTCGGAAGGAGTGAGAGACAAAAAAGGAAAGTTTTTAGCGGATGCCGGTTCTGTTGACGCATTTGGACATAAACAACTAGGGGGAGTGGCACCCTTTTTAGCTGAAATGATTACTAAACTTGGTCTGAAAAATCACTGGGCAGTTGCAGATTATTTGCAACGCTCGGCGAGACATATTGCTTCAAAAACCGATCTTGACCAAGCTTACGCTGTAGGCAAATATGCTGTTCAATTAGCTTTGGCAGGAAAAACCGGATTGATGCCGACCATCAGAAGAGTGAGCGAAAATCCTTACAAATGGACATTATCTGAAGTATCTTTGAAAAACGTTGCCAATGTTGAAAAGAAAATGCCAGCTGCATACATTTCAAAAGACGGTTTTAAAATAACCAATGTTGGGAGAAGATATCTCAGGCCTTTGATACAGGGGGAAAGTACAATTAAATATCACCACGGGATACCTGACATAGCCCGTTTGAAAAATATTCCTGTACAAAAACAATTAAGAAGTTTTTAAAATTTTTTTACGGCACCTGAAAAATTAAAAACTACTTCGTCTTCACAGAGAATTTGACCCTGACCAAAAACTAAACTTTTAGTTTCTTTATCTATTTTTGGATGTATTTCTAGAAGAGATCCTGTTTTTGCCGGAGCAATGAATTCACCTCTAAAACTTACTGTTGCAGCGTAATCTTCTTTTGAATCCATTGCCAAAGAACACAAACAATAATCCGCTACACTCATAAGCATTCCGCCGTGCGCAACACCTGCTGAATTGCTATTTTCTGGGCGAATCCAAAAAGCCATGACTAAGCTTCCTTTGTCGTTTCTTTTATAGAAACCTTGGCCAATGTTAGCGATATGGTTCTCTGTTTGATCTATAGTTTTAAAGCCTTCAGGAACTGGAAAATTATCCTCAATCATGATGCTGATTCTACCCTAATGTGTATAATTAACTTCCTAAATTATGGATTTTAAACTTACTTCAGATCAGCAAGAGTTACAAAAAGTTGCACGGGATTTTGCAAATAAAGAACTAGTGTCTCTAGCAGATGATATGGAAGAATCCTGTAATCCCGTCCCCAAAGAAGTATTAATGAAAATTGGAGAATTAGGTTTTCTTGGAGTTAATGCGCCTACAGAATATGGAGGTCAAGGTCTATCCAATCTTGACGCCATAATTATTTTAGAAGAATTTGGAAAGATTTCATCTGCAGTCGGCTGGCCAGTTTTTGAGGCTAACGCTGGCCCAGTTAAAGTTATAGAACACTTTGGTACCGAAGCTTTAAAGAAGAGAATAATTCCACAAGTATGTAGTGGAGAAAAAGTTGTTGCCGTGAGCATGTCGGAGCCAGGAGCGGGAACAGGTTTAACAGATCTTAAAACTAAAGCGGAAATTAAAGGAGATAAAATTATCATCAATGGAAATAAAAGGTGGTGTTCAGGAGCTGGTCACTCCGACGGATATGTTGTTTATGCAAAAATGTCAGATGCTCCGGCCGCTAAGGGTATAGGCGCTGTATTCGTAGACCTAGATACCCCTGGATTAACTTTTGGAAATAGTGAACGTTTAATGGGTTGGCGAGGAATTCCATCTGCTGATATTTATTTTGATAACGTTGAGGTTCCCTTAGAAAACTTATTAGTCGAACCCGAAGATGGTTTTAAAAAACTCATGGAGACCTTTGATTTAGAAAGGTGTGGCAACGCAACTATGGCTTTGGCTCAAGCATCCTCAGCATTAGATTATGTTAAACAATACGTACAAGAACGTGAACAATTTGGCAAACCAATTGTAGATTTTCAAGCGGTCCAAATTAAATTGGCAGACATGTTAATGAAAGTTGAGGCTTCTAGGCTTCTAATACATAGAGCGGTCTTCAATGCAGCCAATGGTCTTCCTGACATATTAGAATCTAGTAGTGCAAAATGTTTTGCAAACGAAATTGCCAGAGAAGTCACAACAACCGCTATGCAGCTTATGGGCGGTTATGGTTTCAATAAGGAATATGGAATGGAGAGAAAAGTTCGTGATGCATTTGGTTGGGGAATAGCAGGAGGAACAATCGACGTTCAAAAGGTAAATATTGCATCTGCAATGATAGGCAGACGCTTTAATCAAAGAGCTAAATAACTCTTATTTCTCTGATAATTTCATCCATTTTATCAATCAAGATTTTTTTATCGTCATCTGTTAGAAATTCTCCAACTGGAACTCTTTGCCCCTTGGATGAAATCACTATATGTACTGGATACCAAGGGTGTTTAGCTCTTTCAACAAAGACATAAGCCCATTCTCTAATAAATTCTATTGAAGTTTCTGGTCTAAATTTTCCTTTTTCTATAATTAGTTTTTCTGGAGAAATAGTAATTATTTCCTGCTTATTTGTTTTTTGATAAACATAATAAGACGCAAACAAAACTATCAAAATTTCGAGACCGGCAAAGGGCAGAATAATTGGTGCGCCAACATATAAAAAACCAAAAGCAATAATTAGTATAGGAGTCGAAATCAACAATAAAAAAATTAAATTGCCCTTCCAAGAAATCGAACGATTTGGCTTTAAAGTTAATCTAAATGTATTATTGGCTTTGAGGCGATCTGCAGTAACCATAATTAATTGTTATATTAAACCAAAATTTTTTTATTAAATTTCTAGATGGCAAAGAAAAAAATTAATTCTATTGATAGAACTGCCTTAACTCCGAATTATGCACCCGCATGGTTCACACCAGTTAGAGGGAAAAAGTCAATTTTATGGGATGAAGAGGGTAATGACTACGTAGATTTTGGCGGAGGAATTGCTGTAACTTGTCTTGGTCATTCTCATCCAGAGTTAATTAAAGTTTTAAAGGATCAATCCACTAAACTTTGGCATGTAAGTAATTATTTATATAACGAACCAGCCTTAGAACTTAGTAGTTTATTAGCCAAAAAAACCTTTGCCGACAAAGTTTTTTTCTCAAATTCTGGAAATGAGGCCAACGAAGCAGCCATAAAGCTTGCAAGAAGATATTTTTATGACAAGGGAAGGCCTGAAAAACATGAAGTTGTTGTCTTTACTGATGCTTTTCACGGACGGTCCATGTTAAACATAAGTGCAGGCGATTCCAAATCCCAAAAAACAGGATTTGGCCCGCTTCTTAAAGGATTTAAAAGAGCTAAATTTAACGATCTTAAATCAGTCGAAAAAGTAATTACTAAAAACACTGCTGCTATTTTTGTGGAGCCCATCCTGGGGGAGTCAGGAATTATAAGAGCCTCAAATCCTTTTCTTATGGGATTAAGAAAATTAGCAGATAAAAATAACGTTTTGCTAATTTTTGATGAGGTGCAAAGTGGTGTTGGCAGAACCGGAACTTTGATGGCTTACATGGGTTACGGAGTTATCCCCGATATATCAACTTTAGCCAAAGGTCTCGGTGGAGGAATTCCGATTGGCGCTACTCTTGCAAAAAATCATATTGCAAAAGCTTTTCAACCTGGAACTCATGGCAGTACTTTCGGAGGGAACCCGCTGGCATGTATTGTTGCTAAAAAAGTCATTGAAATAATTTCTTCACAAAAAGTTTTATCCGGAGTAATAAAAAAAACAATTTCTTTTACTGAAAAATTAAATTCTCTTTCCGAAAAATATGACATTTTTTCTGATGTCAGATCTGCGGGGTTATGGATTGGTTGTGATTTTAAGAGAGTAAAATCATCTGATTTTATTCAAGCAGCATACAACGAAGGATTAATTGTCGTCCAAGCAGCTGGAGAAAAAACTATTCGCCTCGCTCCTTCCTTAATAATATCCGACAAAGAAATTAACGAAGGTTTCAAGAGATTCGAAAAAGCATATAAAAATATTATTTAAGAAATACCCATTTTGTATTCTTGTTTTATCAAGATTTTTTCTTATCATGTAAGTAGAGATGATTAAATTTTTAAAATTTTTAGTTTTATCAACATTAATTCTTTCTTGCGCTGGCCCTGCTACTCAGAGACTTAACATTGATAGCAATGCTTTGGACGCTGAGACAAAACTTCAACAAACATTAGCGCTTCAAAAAATCAAAGAAAGATACGAACGTTTGCAACGAGTAGGCTATCCAATTCTTAAGAACTCAGGTGATCTTTGCGATAACACGGTCAACTCCATCGGGGTAATGTTCAATGCTTACGTTGATACTGATAAATATTCTGAAATTGAAAAAGAAGTCTATGGAATTGATGAAGAAGGAATAAAAGTCACATATGTTATTCCAAGTTCTGCTGCTTTTAAAAGTGGATTAAGAAAAAATGATGAAATTTTAAAAATTAACAACTTAGAGGTTTCATCAGATAGAGAGAAATTCCACAAAGGCTTAGAAAAATTTAGAAATAAATCAGAGACCTTAAAGGTAGAGTTTTTGAGAGATGGAGTGTCAAAATCAGTATCCTTTGATCTCGATTTGATTTGTAACTACCCTATTTTGTTGGTTCAAAACGATTCTGTTAACGCTTTCGCTAATGGAAGCCAAATTGGTATCACAACAGGTATGATTAGGTTTGCTCAAAGAGATGAAGACCTTGGATTGGTAATAGCACATGAACTAGGTCATAACATGATGGGCCACATCTCTAAATTAAGAACTAATTCTCTTCTTGGAACGATTGTTGATTTAGCTGCTGCTTATTATGGAGTTAATACTCAAGGCGTTTTTGGTCAAACAGGAGCAAGAATGTATTCTCAAGAATTTGAAGCAGAAGCGGACTATGTTGGAATTTATTATTTGGAAAGAGCTGGATACTCAACAGAAAATGTCGCAAATTTTTGGCGAGAAATGGCAGTGGAACATCCGGGAAGTATCAATCAAAGCCATACTTCGACTCATCCTGCAACTCCTGAAAGATTTTTAGAAATTAATGCTGCTATTAAAGAAATTGAAGAAAAGAAAAAGTCTAATCAACAATTGATTCCGAATACAGTTGCTGAATAGTTTATTCCTCAACAATTACTTCTACCGCATCGACTCTTCTATACCCTTTGGGGAGAAAATTTCCCTTTCTACCCCTAGTGCCGACGAAATTTTCTAAATCTTTGGATTTTATTGTGTAATTTTGTTTTCCGCTATAAATTTTAAGACTGCTTCCTTTAACTAGAGACTTCAGAAAAATTAATTTATTTTCTTTTGCTTCAAATTGTTTTTTATCAATGTTGATAATTTTATTTCCTTTCCCCTTTGAGAGAATCGGCAAATCCGAAGATTCAATTAATAGCATTTTTCCTTCCTCTGTAATTGCAGCTAAGTATGAGTCATTTATTGTAATTACCTTTTCAGGTCCTAATGGAATAGCCCCTTTGGTGTTGAGAGCGGTTTTACCTGACTTATTTTTTGTTTGTAGTTCGACTATTTTTGCAATGAAACCATATCCACTAGTCGACGCCAACAAACAATATTCGTCATCGGTTCCAGCAACAACGCCCGCAAAAGTTGAGCCCGATTGAGAATTTATACTACCCGATACCGGATCGCCTTGACCTCTAGCAGAAGGAAGCTTATGAATAGGTAAAGTAAAAGCCTTTCCAAAACTATCAATGATTACTGCGTTTTGACTATTTCTAGCCATCGAAGAGGAGAGATATTCATCTCCCTCTCTATACTGCAAGCTTTGAGGATCAATGTCGTGTCCTTTAGCAGCTCTAATCCAACCTCTCTTGGATAGTACTACAGTCATTGGATCATTAGAGATAAGGTCTTTTTCATCAAATGCTTTTGCTTCATCAACCTCGACAATATTACTGTTTCTTTCATCTCCATATTCCTCAAGATCCTCATTCAATTCCTTTTTAATTAGTGTTTTTAATCTACTAGATGAGTTGAGAATTTTTTCAATATCTTTGGCTTCAGAAGCCAGCAATTTTTTTTCTTCCAGAATGGCATCCTCTTCTAATTTAGCTAATTGCCTTAAACGTATGTCCAAAATTGCGTTCGCTTGTAATTCGGATAACTTAAATTTTTTCATTAAAGATTTTTTGGGAACGTCATGAGTTCTTATAATTTTTATTACTTCATCTAGGTTTAAATAAGCTTTAAGCAACCCTTCTAGAATGTGCAATCGATCGTTTACCCAATCCAAACGATGTTGCAGTCTTCTTTTTACTGTCTCAGTTCTAAACTTTATCCATTCTTTGAGAAAATCTTTTAAATCGAATACTCTAGGCTTGCCGTTTAAACCGATGGCATTAAAATTTACCCGAACATTTTTTTGTAATTCTGTAGTAGCAAATAGATGGCTCATCAATGCATCCTTATCTATTCTGTTAGATCTTGGGACAACAATTAATCTCACTGGATTATTTTCATCACTTTCATCTCTTAGATCTTCAATCATACTAATTTTTTTAGATTCGATTTGAGACGCGACTTGTTCAAGGATTTTTGAGGATGAGACTTGATAAGGCAAAGAGCTAATGACGATTTCTCCATTTTCAATGTCATAAGTGGCTCTTAGCTTTATAGAACCTCTTCCAGTTGTATAAATTTCCTCAATCTCATCAGGAGTTGAAATTATTTTTGCCTTAGTGGGAAAATCCGGACTAGGGATATATTTCATCAATTCTTTAATTGACATTTTTGGACTTTCCAAAAGTGCAATTGTAGCTTTTACAACATCGGTGAGATTATGAGGCGGTATATCCGTAGCCATCCCAACAGCAATGCCAGATGCTCCATTCAAAAGTACATTCGGTAGTCTCGCAGGCAAAAATTTTGGTTCGATCAAAGTACCATCAAAATTAGGCATCCAGTCAACTGTGCCTTGTGATATTTCAGTTAAAAGATTCTGAGAATAAGCCGATAGTCTGCATTCTGTGTATCGCATTGCTGCAAAACTTTTTGGGTCATCCAAAGATCCAAAATTTCCTTGTCCTTCTATTAAAGGGTATCTAGTAGAAAAATTTTGAGCCATCAAAACCATTGCTTCGTAAGCTGCACTGTCACCATGAGGATGAAATTTTCCGATAACATCACCTACAGTCCTGGCACTTTTTTTGAATTTAGCCGAAGATTTTAGACCCAATTCAGACATGGCATATACAATTCTTCGTTGAACCGGTTTTAATCCATCTCCTACAAAAGGTAAAGCTCTGTCTAAAATTACATACATGGAGTATTCCAAATATGCTTTTTCTGCGTAACCTCCAATCGGTAGGCTTTCTTCTTTACTCATTCAAGTTAGCTAAGTCTCCTTTGGTTTCTAACCAATGTTTTCTATCTCCAGCTCTTTTTTTAGACAACAACATATCCATTAAAGAGGTTGAAGTATTTCCTTTTTCTAAAGTTAGTTTCAGAAGTCTTCTCCCTTCAATTTCCATAGTCGTCTCTCGAAGCTGACTTGGATTCATTTCTCCCAAACCTTTGAATCTTTGTATTTCTATTTTTCTTTGTTTATTTTTTGATTGCAGATCTTTAACGATTTTGTCTTTTTCATCTTCATCTAAAGCGTAGAAAACTTCTTTGCCTTGATCTATTCTAAATAATGGAGGTTGAGCAATGAAGACATGGCCTGCTTCTACCAAAGGTCTAAAATGTTTTAAAAATAACGCGCATATTAAAGTGGCAATGTGAGCTCCGTCAGTATCCGCGTCGGCGAGAATGCAGATCTTTCCATATCTCAAATTATCTAAAGTTTTACATCCTGGATCTAAACCTAAAGCCATGGCTATATCTTTAACTTCTTGAGATTGAGTTACGGCATCGGTGTCCACTTCCCAGGTATTTAAAATTTTTCCCTTCAGGGACATAACAGCTTGAAACTGTCTATTTCTTGCCTGTTTAGCTGAGCCCCCCGCCGACTCTCCCTCCACTAAAAATAGTTCTGTTTCAGATATTTCTCCAGAAACACAATCAGATAATTTTCCTGGCAATGTAATGCCTTTGGTGATCTTTTTTCTTTCGACTTTTTGACTAGCTTTTACTCGTGCCTGAGCGTTTTCAATTGAAATAAAGGCTATTTCCTCTGCAGCTTCAGTGTGTTGATTCAACCAAATGGCTAAACTATCTTTTGAAATCGAAGAAGCAATGTTTTGAAATTCTTTCGAAGACAATTTCTCTTTGGTTTGGCCACTAAATTGAGGATCTTTGAGCTTAGCAGACAATACAAAGTTACAATTTTTCCAGACATCGTCTGATGTGATTTTTACTCCTCTGGGAATTAATTTTCTATAGTCACAAAATTCTTTTAAAGCTTCTGTCATTCCACTTTTCATTCCAGAGACATGAGTTCCTCCTTGCGAAGTTGGAATTAGGTTCACATAGCTTTCTGAAATTTTTTCTTTATCGCCTCTCTCCCACATTAATGCCCAAGATAAGCCTGATTCTTCGTCTTGATGTTCGCCAATAATGGGTTTTTCTGGAACGAATAAACCGTCTCCTAATTCGTTTATTAAATAGTCTCCTAGACCATCTACATAACACCATTCTTCTTTGGTTTTAGAAATTTCATCTTTGTATTTTATTGTAAGACCTGAACATAAAACCGCTTTCGCTCTCAAAGCATTGGAAAGTTGTTTAGAGGAAATTTTTTCAGTGTCAAAAAAAACAGGATCGGGTTTGAAAAAGATCTTTGTACCAGTATTGCGTTGTCCCACTGCATCAATTTTTTTTAAGTCTTTTTTCTTTAAACTATCTGCAAATTCTATTGCAAATTTTGAACCGTCTCTTTTTATTTCTGCTTTCAAGTGAGTAGATAAAGCATTTACAACAGAGACTCCAACTCCATGGAGGCCTCCCGAAAAAGTGTATTCTTTATTAGAAAATTTAGCTCCAGCATGTAGTCTTGAAAAGATTAGTTCAACGCCTGGTACTTTTTCTTCAGGATGCATGTCAACTGGCATACCTCTTCCATCGTCTTCTACCGTAATGGAATTATCTTTATTTAGACAAACTGATATCTCCTTTGCATGACCAGCTATTGCTTCATCAACGCTGTTGTCTACAACTTCCATGACAAGGTGATTCGGACTAGTGGTGTCGGTATACATGCCAGGTCTTTTTCTAACGGGCTCAAGACCCGATAAGACCTCAATTGACTCAGCGGTATATTTTGAGTTGGCCAAAATTAAAGGTTATTTAATAAATTTTCTGCTGTACTTACTTCAAGGGCAGTTCCCGTTTCCACGAAAACTGATTCTAAAACATTATCTTTAGCAATGGCGGCATACCTCGCTGAAATCTCTCCAAAACCGATCATTGAAGCATCTGCCAAAAGGCCCATGGCCTTGGAGAAGTCCCCATTTCCATCAGAAAGAAAAGTTACTTTATCAGCAGCTTCCAAGTGCTTTTCCCACGCTTTCATTACAAAAGCATTGTTTACTGCTAAACAAACAATTTCATCAATACCCTTGGAAAGGATTTCATCAGATTTTTCGATGTAACCTGGAAGTTGAATTGAACAAGTTGACGAAAATGCACTCGGCACTGAAACTATGGCTACTTTTTTGTCAGCCAAATATTCGGTACTTTCAATGGTATCTACTCCTTTTTCCGCCAGTTTAAAAAGCTTAGCTGAAGGTAATTGCTCTCCCACTTTAATCATTTTTTCTCCTAAATCTCATTATAAATTTTACTACCTGAGTCTCTGAATTCTTGAGCTTTCTTTTGCATTTCCTCTTCTTGTTTCTTAACTTCTTCCCTTGCAAAATCTCTTACATCTTGAGAAATTTTCATCGAACAAAATTTTGGTCCACACATTGAACAAAAATGAGCCACTTTTGCTGAATCTTTTGGCAAAGTTTCATCATGATAGGATTTAGCTCTTTCAGGATCTAAGCCTAAATTGAATTGATCTTCCCATCTAAAATCGAATCTCGCTGCTGAGAGAGCATTATCTCGTATTTGTGCTGAGGGAAGACCTTTCGCCAGATCTCCGGCATGTGCAGCAATCTTATAAGCCATCAACCCTTCTTTTACGTCTTCCTTGTTTGGCAATCCTAGGTGTTCTTTTGGTGTCACATAACACAACATCGCACATCCATACCAACCTATCATTGCCGCTCCAATTGCAGAAGTAATGTGATCGTAACCAGGAGCTATATCAGTTGTTAATGGTCCGAGAGTATAAAAGGGAGCTTCGTAGCATTCTTGCAGTTGTAAATCCATATTCTCTTTAATCAATTGCATCGGGACATGTCCGGGACCTTCAATCATTGTTTGAACGTCGTAATCCCAAGCAATCTTGGTCAGCTCTCCTAGAGTTTTTAATTCTGAAAACTGCGCTTCATCATTTGCGTCAGCGATTGATCCTGGTCTAAGTCCATCTCCAAGAGAAAAAGTAATATCATAATCTCTCATGATCTTGCAGATTTCTTCAAAATTAGTGTAAAGAAAATTTTCTTTATGATGCGCCAAGCACCATTTCGCCATAATGGAACCACCTCTTGATACTATTCCAGTAACTCTTTCAGCAGTCATAGGCACATACCTCAGAAGCACACCAGCATGAATGGTGAAATAATCTACACCTTGCTCAGCTTGCTCTATTAAAGTCTCTTTGAAAACTTCCCAATTTAAATCTTCCGCTACTCCATTTACTTTTTCTAACGCTTGATAAATTGGAACTGTTCCAATTGGAACTGGAGAATTTCTAACTATCCATTCTCTAGTGTCATGAATATTTTTCCCGGTAGAAAGATCCATGACGGTATCTGCCCCCCACCTCGTAGACCAAGTTAATTTTTCCACTTCATCATGAATTGAAGAGGACAAAGCTGAATTTCCTATGTTTGCATTAACTTTAATCTTAAAGTTTCTTCCGATAATCATAGGCTCTATTTCAGGATGATTTATATTTGCTGGAATAACTGCACGTCCAGCAGCAATTTCATCCCTAACAAATTCTGGAGTTATTTTTTTTGGTAGATTTGCCCCAAAATTTTCACCAAGATGATAATTGCCCTGCTTTAGTTTTCCGTTCTCCTCGACACATTGATTTTCTCGAATCGCAATATACTCCATTTCTTCAGTTACAATTCCCTCTTTTGCCAGAGACATTTGGGTAGAGCTTGGTTTATCTTTTTTCCTATTTTTTAACCATTTATCTCGACTTTTAGGCAACCCTTTTTCAATGTCTATAGAAATATCGGGATCTGAATAAGGACCTGAAGTATCGTATAAGAAAATGGGCGGGTTGGTCTGTTTGCCCTCTGAAGTAATCGAGCTTGTCTGTAAGACCTTTCTTACTGGAACATTAATGTCTTTTGTTGAACCTTGGATATAAACTTTTTTAGATCCGTTGAAAAGTTTAGTAGCTGTTTGAAGAATTTTTTTTGATTCTGGTGAGTTGTCTATTGATCTTGAGGAAATTTTCTTCACGACTCTATTTTAAAACTATTTAGCCATTAACAAAATTGTTTTATTAAAAAAAATTTTTTTTTTATATGAAAATAATCAATTTTATAATGTTTACAGTGTCAACTTTAATTGAGTTATAATTCAAAAATGCACAACAAAGCTGTAATTTCATTTTTTATAATCTTTTTTTCATTATTTCTTAAGGCTGAATCTTTAAACCTAGCTGAAGTTTATGAAATAGCGTTAAAAAAAGATCCAGAGCTTAAGATAGCCGAAGCAACTTTTAAAGCTGAAAAAGAAGCCAAAGCTAAAGGTATTGCAGGACTTTTACCAAGCATTACAACAAGAGGAATTACAAGCTGGAATGAATCTGAAGTGCTACGTGGCCCGCAATCTACGTTTTTTGATGGTACTGGAAATAATACCTATGGATATTCTGCTGATCTAATTCAGCCAATTTTTCGAGTAGATAGATGGTTTCAATTCAGTCAGGGCAAAGCAATGAGTGAAGTTGCAAAAGCAAAGTTCGCTTTTGCCCAACAAGAAACTATTACAAGAGTAGCTAAAGCATACTTCAACTTATTAAAAGCAAATAAGAATCTTGAAGTAGCAGTAGCTGAAGAGAACGCAATCAAGCGGCAAAGAGACATATCGAAAAGATTATTTGAAGAAGGCGTTTCATCTGTAACTGACTTTCAAGAAGCTCAAGCCTTTTACGATTTATCTAAAGTTTCAAGAATAGCCAGTGAGGGTCAGTTAGAATTCGCTAAAGAGGCATTGGTTGCAATAATTGGGGAAGCTCCTAATTTGACTGATCTAAATTCAGACTTTCCTATTAGCTCACCAAATCCAAAATCTCAAGAAGAATGGGTTGGTATAGGATTAACGAATAATTTCTCTCTAAAAGCAGCCAAACTTGCAACTAGGGCTTCTAAACGAAATGCCCAAAGTAAACTTTCAGATCATTTTCCTGACGTAGACCTTGTTGCTAACATTACTAGAAACAATAGTAGACAACCCTCTTTCGAAGGTGGAAATTTTAGTTTTGAAAAAAATTATATTGAGGATAGAAAATTTAGTCTTCAGTTTTCATGGCCTTTGATGGCGGGAGGCTTAATTAGCTCTGAAAGGAGAGAGGCTTACGCATACTTTGAAAAAGCAGAGCAAGAAGAAATTTTGATGGAAAGAAAAACTAAGCAACAAATAAAATCTATGTACTCTTCAGTTTTAACAAATTTGGCAAACGTAAAAGCTAGAGAGCAAGCACTAAAATCTTCCGAATTAGCGCTCAAAGCTACTAGGTTTGGGTATGAATCTGATACGAGAAACATTGTTGATCTTCTAAATGCCGAAAGAAATTTTTTCTCTGCGCAAAGAGATTTCAATTCTTCCAAATATGATTTCATTATTGCTGAATTAAGTCTTAAATTATCTGCAGGTGCATTAACGCCTATGGATGTTTACGATATAAGTAACTTTATGACTAAATAAAATGCCCGAGCTTCCTGAAGTTGAAACTACTCTGCGTGGCATTTCCGAAAAAGTAATCAACAAAAAGATTGAATCTTTTAAAGCCAGAACACAAAAACTTAGATGGCCTTTAGATAGGAACCTCAGTCGCTTTTTAAAAAATAAAATCATCATCTCTGCTTGGCGAAGAGGAAAATATATTATTTTCAATCTTTCAGAAGGTCATCTTCTAATTCATCTAGGAATGTCTGGAAAATTAAGAGTCTTTGATGGTCAAGTAACGCCAAAAAAACATGAGCATTGGGATTTGTCTTTCACTGATGGCTGGACACTTAGGTATACGGACATAAGAAAATTTGGGGCTCTTATAAAAATCAAAGAAAGACCTGAAGAACATAAGTTACTTAAAAATCTAGGTCCAGAGCCCCTAGGTAATGAATTCAATAGCGAATATCTATTTAAGTGCACAAGAAAAAAAACACGACCAATAAAAAATCTAATCATGGATGCAAACATAGTAACTGGGGTCGGTAATATCTATGCCAATGAAGCTTTGTTTCTTGCTGGTATAAGACCAAGGAAACAATCTAAAAGGCTAACTAAGTTAAATTGTGAAGAATTAGCTGTTGCAATTCGCCAAACCCTCCAAGAAGCAATAAAAGCAGGAGGAACTACTTTAAAAGACTATACAAACGCCAATGAAGCACCAGGCTACTTTAAGAAGAAATTAAGAGTTTATGATCGAGGTAACAGCCCATGTCTAACCTGTGGGACTCAATTAAAAATTATAAGACAAGCAAATAGACAAACTGTTTACTGTCCAAGTTGTCAAAAATGAATTTCAAGAAAATTTAGACTTAAGAGATTCCAGTGATACCGGATGAACAAATTCGGAAACATCGCCACCCATTTTGCAAATCTCTTTGACTAAGGTTGAAGATATATAAGAATACTTTTCTTTTGGAGTTAAAAAAACACTTTCTAGTTCAGGCATCATTGCACGATTCATATTAGCCAATTGGAATTCGTACTCGAAGTCAGCAACTACTCTCAATCCACGAATCAATATTTTCGCGTCGTTATCCTTTGCAAGATCAACTAGAAGACCAGAAAAACCGATTACTGTTACTTTAGAATTATCTGAGAAGATTTTGTTAGCTATTTCTTTTCTTTCGTCTAAAGAAAATAATGGATTTTTTGCGTCACTAGCAGCGATAGCAATGACGACTGAATCAAAAAGTTCGCAAGCGCGTTCAATTAAGTCGACGTGTCCTTTTGTGATAGGATCAAAAGTTCCGGGATAAATAGCTTTTTGACTCACGGAGGTATTATATTCTATTTACTTAAGTAATTTAGAAATAATACCCCAGAGTTATGAAAGTGTTAGAACAAATCTGCATTCATGACTTTATTCCAAGCGCTGATAAAGTCTTTAACAAATTTTTCTTTATTGTCCTCGGTTGCGTAGACCTCTACCAAAGCTCTTAATTGAGAATTCGAGCCAAAAACTAAATCCGCTCTTGAAGCAGTTCTAGCCTTTTCGCCTGTAACTCGGTCAAAAGCTTCGTAAGAGTTTCCAGTCCCATTAGGCTTCCACTGAACTCTCATATCAAGAAGCGTCTTGAAATAGTCATTAGAGAGTTCATCAGCAGTTTCGGAAACTAATCCGTAGTCACTTGCTGTAATTCCTAAAGATCTCATGCCGCCAATTAGCACAGTCATTTCAGGTGCAGTGAGTCCCAATAATTGCGATTTATCGAGCATAATTTCTTCAGCACTAACGCTGAGTCCGGACCTGTGGTAGTTTCTAAATGCACAAGACAAAGGTTCAAGATATTCAAAAGAATCCGCATCGGTTTGTTCTTGAGAAGCATCGCCACGACCTGGTGTAAAAGGCACTTCAACTCCAGTTGCTTTCTCTACTCCCAAATTTCCAGCAAGAATTATAACGTCTGCAATAGACGCACCTGATTCCTGTGCTATTCCTTCGTAAATTTCCAAAATCTTTGAAAGTTGCTCTGGTTTATTCGCTTCCCAATCTTTTTGAGGAGCTAATCGGATTCTTGCCCCATTTGCACCTCCGCGCATATCTGAACCACGATAAGTAGAAGCACTAGCCCAAGCAGTTTCTACCATTTCTTGGATACTTAAACCGCTAGCTTCTAACTTACTTTTTACTGAAGCAACATCATAATCAGTGCTTCCATCAGCAATAGGATCTTGCCAGATTAAATCTTCTTCTGGGACCTCAGGACCCATGTAATTTGATTTAGGGCCCATATCTCTATGCAAAAGCTTGAACCAAGCTTCAGCGAAGGCATCTGCAAATTCATCTGGGTTATTGAGAAAATGTTCCGAAATTTTCTTATAACTTGGATCAGTTTTCATAGCGATGTCAGTTGTAGCCATAATAGTAGGTTCTTTTTTACTTGGATCATGGGCACTAGGAGCCATATCTTCTTCTTGTTGGTCTTTCGCATACCATTGATGAGCGCCGGCAGGACTTTTACCAAGCTCCCAATCGTATTTAAAAAGTAATTCGAAATAACCATTGTCCCACTGAATTGGATTGGTTGTCCAAGCTCCTTCCAGTCCACTTGTGATTGCGTCTTGACCAAGTCCAGAACCGTGAGCATTAGTCCAACCAAGGCCCATTTGCTCTATTGGAGCTCCTTCTGGTTCAGCTTGGACTAAGTCTGCGTCTCCAGCTCCATGACATTTACCAAAAGTGTGTCCACCAGCTACTAAAGCAACAGTCTCATAATCGTTCATTGCCATTCTTCCAAAGGTGGTTCGAATGTCGTGTGCGCTAGCCATAGGATCTGGATTTGCATCTGGTCCTTGAGGATTTACATATATCAATCCCATTTGCACGGCTGCGAGAGGATTATTCAGCTCTCTTTCTCCTTGATAACGAGTGTTTTCAAGCCATTGCTCTTCAACTCCCCAAAGAATGTCTTCTTCTGGCGCCCAAATGTCAGGTCTACCGCCACTGAAACCATAAGTTTTACCGCCCATTGACTCAATTGCGACGTTACCGGAAAGAATCAACAAATCTGCCCAGCTAATTTTATTTCCGTATTTTTCTTTTATTGGCCAAAGAAGACGTCTTGCTTTGTCTAAATTTCCATTATCTGGCCAGCTATTTAAAGGAGCAAAACGTTGTGCTCCAGTTCCACCGCCACCTCTACCATCCGTCGATCGGTAAGTTCCAGCAGCATGCCAAGTCAATCTAATAAAAAACGGACCATAATGGCCATAATCTGCAGGCCACCAATCTTGTGAATCGGTCATCAAGTCCAACAAGTCTTGTTTTAAAGCAAAATAGTCAAGCTTTTCAAACTCAGATTTATAATCAAAGTCTTCTCCCATTGGATTTGATTTTCTATCGTGTTGATGAAGAATGCTTAAGTTTAATTGGTCTGGCCACCAATCTTTGTTGGAGGTTCCGCTTGTTGTATTTTTAGTCATCGAACCATGCATGACTGGACATTTTTCAATGTTTGATTCTGTGTTATCCATATTACCCTCTAATTTATAAGAAAAACTTATAATAATGTACTATTAAAAATTGTATTGATAAATATATATTTTTCTAATAAATAATTCGATAAAATCGAACGTAGGATGATAACTATTAAACAAATAAACTATGCTTTAGCTGTTGCGGAAACACTGCACTTCAAAAAAGCCGCTGAGAAATGTTTTGTTTCACCTTCTACTCTTAGCAATGCCATTACTGAAATGGAAGCACAACTAGGTGTTCAGATATTTGAAAGAAATAACAAGAACGTAATAGTTACAAAATTAGGGTCTTTGGTAATTGAAAAAGCTCAGGGAATTAAGACTGATATCGACGACATCAATAAAATTTGTGAATTAAATTCAGAGCCCCTTTCAAGCAAGATTTCACTTGGAATTATTCCAACAATTGGCCCCTTTTTATTGCCTGTACTTCTTCCGAAAATTAAAAAAGATTTTCCTAACTTAACATTAAATATTGTTGAAGCCCAAACAGATGTTCTGCTAAGAAAAATTTCTTCTGGTGAAATCGAATTAGCTATTTTAGCTCTACCTTTTGAAACTTCAGGATTTAATGTGTATAAATTTTGGATTGAAAATTTTTTTTGGATAAGTAGGAAAGAAGATCCAAGATCTAGAAAAAAATCTATCAAAGCTAAGGAGCTTGATCTCGACGAACTTATTATGCTTGAAGAAGGCAATTGTTTAAAAGATCATATATTGAACGCCTGCAAAATAAAGAATACCTCTAAAATTACTTTCAATGCTTCTACTCTAAGCACTTCAATAGAGCTTGTTAAAGGAGGCATAGGAACAACTCTTGTTCCTGAGATGGCGGTAAATAAATTACTTTCTGCTAATCCAGAATTGGCAAAAACAAAATTAGATGAAAAAGGACCTCACAGAGAAATTGCACTAGTTTCGAGAATGAATTACTCAGGAGAAAGAGACATAGACAAATTAATCCACTTATTCACCAAGGAACTAGAAGATCATAAAAATATCAAAGTAAGTTAATCTTGAATTTCAACTTTAATCTTCTTAATTTGTCTTTTATTCGATGACAGTATAGAAAATTTTAGATTTTCTAACTTTATCGATTCACCTGTTTTAGGAAATCTACCAAATTTATTCGTAACAAACCCGCCAATCGTATCGAAATCCTCGTCGGAAAAATCAGTATTGAATTTAGAGTTGAATTGCTCAATTTCAGTGATTGCTTGAACGTTAAATTCTTTATTGGATTTTTGAATAATTCTTGTCTCTTCATCGATATCTGTTTCATCTTCTATCTCGCCAACTATTTCCTCTAAAACATCTTCAATGGTTACCAATCCACTGACCTCCCCAAATTCGTCTACAACGAGAGCCATATGACTTCTATTAGATTTAAATTCATCCAAGAGAACATTTATCTTCTTACTTTCTGGAATATGATTTACAGGTCTTACAATCTCTTGGAAGTCAAAACTACTTATGTCTAGCCTCTCCTCTATCAAACCTGGTGCAAATTTTAAAAGATCTTTGGCCAATAAAATTCCAATTATTTTAGATTCATCCTCATTAAAAACGGGAAACCTGGAATGCGAAGATTTCACAACCTTCTTAATAAGTTGATCAATATTGTCTTGTTCATTTATTGAGATCATTTGCGATCTTGGAACCATTACGTCTCTCACGGGGATTGAGGCAAATTCAATGGTTTCTTCCATCATTTCTAAGACGTCTTTATCAATGATGTTATTTTCTTCAGCTTCCTTTAAAACCGAAGCCAATTCGTTTTGATTCACGGGCTTGAAAGAGAGTTTTCTATAAATCTCTCTAAAGTAATTCCTTGTTCTTTTAAATAAGCCCAGATTGGTTTCCAACTGAGCCTCAGTACTTGGAGGTTCTTCTTTCATCCTAATAAGGATCTCCTGCGGATATATTTTTCATTATTTTCTTTTCAATCTCCTCCATCTCATTTTGATCTAATTTTTTCATGTGATCAAACCCTAACAGATGAAGAAGGCCGTGGATTATCATATGTTTTAATCTATTTTCAAAGATTTTTTTATATTTTTTTGCCTCTTGTTCAATTATTTCTTCGCAAAGTGCTATCTCTCCTATTAGGGTCTTTTTATCGCCAGTTGGAAAATTTTTTGGTAATTCGAAAGACAAAACATTAGTTGATTTGTCTTGATTACGATAGGTCTTATTTAGAACTTTCATTTCATCTTGACTGACAAAATTCAAATTTAGCTGGTGCTGGTCAGTGAATTGGTACCCAACAGTGTTGAACACTTCGAGAACGATTTCTAAAATTTCTGATTTTGATAATTTAGTGGACTTTGTCGATTTAAAATTATTTAAAGTTAAATCCATTAATTATTCTTTCTCTCGTAAGCTTCAATAATTTTTTGTACTAAATTGTGTCTCACAACGTCATCAGGATGAAAGTAATGAAAAGCTATGTCTTTTTGAGAGTCTAATATTTTTATTGCGTCGGCAAGTCCTGAAGGTGTTCCTTTAGGCAAATCTGTCTGTGTAATATCTCCGGTCACTACTGCGGTGGAACCAAAACCAATTCTCGTTAAAAACATCTTCATTTGTGCTGGAGTGCAATTTTGCGCTTCATCCAAAATTAGAAATGAATCGTTTAAAGTCCTGCCTCGCATATATGCCAAGGGCGCAACTTCAATCTTTCCATTTTCAATTAGTCTGCCTACTTTTTCTGGCCCCATCATATCGAATAAAGCATCGTATAGAGGTCGTAAATATGGATCTACTTTTTGCGAAAGATCGCCTGGCAAAAATCCAAGATGCTCGCCAGCTTCAACGGCCGGCCGAGTCAAAATAATTTTATTTACTTTTTCTTCAATGAACATGTTTACCGCAGCAGCAACAGCAATGTAGGTTTTACCTGTTCCAGCTGGTCCCACTCCAAATGCTATATCGTGATCTAAAATTGACTGGACAAATTTTTCTTGAGCCTTATTTCTTGGTGTTACGTAAAGTTTCGGCGTTTGAATAGTGAAATCTTTTTCAGTCTCTAACTCGAAAATCGTCCCATTCGAATCAGAAGCTGTTCCATTTAATGCTCTACAAATAGAAAAATGAACCTCATCGGGAGAAACGGAATCGCTCGTCTCAGCGAGAGAGGCTAAATCTTCAAGAATCATCCTTGCTTTAACTACATTGTTTTTTTCACCGGAAATAGAAAAACTATTGCCTCTACTCTTAATCTTTATCGCAAGAGAGTTTTCAATTTGTTCAATGTTTGAATTTACAGGCCCGCAAATTAGAGAAAGATTTTGTGTCTCTATTTCGGGAAGTTTAAATTTTAATTTCGGCATAGATTAGAATCTTTCTAATTTACCTCTTAGTGAGTTTGTCAATTGATCTACTATTTCTAGGTTAACGAATTTTCCAATAACATTTTCTTCAGTTGCAAAATTTACAACTCTGTTGTTTTCAGTTCTGGCTTGCAATTCTCCAGGGTTCTTTTTAGAGACCCCTAAGACTAAACATCTTTCTAAGCTACCGACCATCTTCCTGGATATTTTAGACGAAAGTTCATTAAGTTTGTGTTGCAGAATTGTTAATCTTTCTTTCTTTATATCCTTAGAAACATTATCTTCCATTTCCGTAGCAGGCGTATTAGGTCTTGGGCTATAAATAAAACTAAAGGATTCATCAAATCCTACTTTTTCTACAATATCCAAAGTATCTTGGAAGTCTTTATCAGTCTCTCCGGGAAAGCCAACTATAAAATCTGAAGAAAAACTTATTCCTGGTCTATTTTCTCTTATTCGAGAAATTAGCTCTAAGTAACTAGCAGCTGAATATCTCCTTCGCATTAACTTAAGAATTCTATCTGATCCGCTTTGCACTGGTAGATGCACATGACTTACGAGCTCTGGAGTGTCTTTGTATAAATCTACTAAGTCATCCTTAAATTCGAAAGGATGACTAGTGGTGTAGCGAATCCTATCAATTCCGTTCACCTTAGAAACTTTTTCGATAAGAAATGCAAGAGATTTTTTTTCTCCCTCAAATGTTCCCTTGAAATTGTTTACGTTTTGCCCAAGAAGATTTACTTCTCTTACACCCCTGGAAGCTAAAGCTTCTATTTCAACTAAAATGTCTTCTACTGGTCTACTTACCTCGTGTCCACGTGTATGTGGAACGACGCAAAAAGAACAATACTTGTTGCAGCCTTCTGCGACTGATACAAATGCTGTGACCGAGTCAGATGACGATTGTGGCAAATAATCAAACTTTTCAATTTTTGGGAAACTTATATCTAGTTGTTTTTTTTCAGTATCTGACGCCTCTTTATATAAGTTGGGGAGTCTATGCAGAGTTTGCGGTCCGAAAACAATATCAACCGCAGGCGCTCGTTGCGATAATTTTTTGCCTTCTTGGCTAGCGACACATCCGCCAATAGCGATTTTGAGGTTTGGATTCTTATCTTTTAATTTTTTCCACCTTCCAATTTGGTGAAAAACTCTCTCTTGAGCTTTCTCTCGAATGGAGCAAGTATTTAGGACGAGTAGATCGGCATCTTCGGGAGTATCGGTTGCTGTGAACTCCTCTTTCTCCGATAGAAGGTCCAGCATTTTTGCCGAATCGTATTCGTTCATCTGACAACCATGAGTTTTAATAAAAACCTTTTTCATGACAAGTTAATTAGATTTGGCAAAAATTGTATCTCGATAAAATCTCAATTCATTGATTGATTCGTAAACGTCTGCTTGGGCTCGATGCGCAGCTTTTTTTGTGGAATGTTGCATTGAAATTTCTGGCCTCCAACGTTTTGTTAGCTCTTTAACAGAACTGACGTCAATACAGCGATAGTGAAAATGATCTTCTAATTCGGGCATATATAAACTTAAAAATTTTCGGTCATGCCAAACTGTATTTCCGCATAAAGGAGAGGCGTTTTTTTCCACGTGCTCTCTCAGAAACCTCAAAGTCTCCTGCTCTGCTTCTTCTTGATTGATCTTGCTGTTGAGAACATCCTCAATCAATCCAGACTCACCGTGATGACTTTGATTCCAATCATCCATTGCGTCTATATATTCTTTAGGTTGCGAGACAACTATATTTGGACCATCAATTATTTCAGTAAGATCTTCATTGGTTACTGCAGAAAAAATTTCAATAATTCTCTCAGCGTTTGGGTCTAGCCCCGTCATCTCTAAATCTAACCAGATTAATTTTTTTTCCATACGATTACTCTACAATAGTAACAAAATAAGTGAATTCATGACCGACGAAAAGAACAACAAAACTCATTTTGGTTACAAAAACGTTAACTCTAAAGAAAAACCTGATTTGGTTAAAGAAGTTTTTGATTCTGTATCAAATAAATACGACCTCATGAATGACTTAATGTCATTGGGTATTCATAGGTTGTGGAAAAAAGCGACCATCCAAATGAGTAATTTAAAAAAAGGCGATAAGGTTCTAGACGTAGCAGGTGGAACGGGTGATCTGGCCATCTTATTTTCAGAGTTAGTTGGCGATTCGGGAAAGGTGTATTTATCTGATATCAACGAAAAGATGCTTGAAGTAGGAAGAGACAGAGTAATTGATTCGGGTTGCAACAATATTAAAAACCTAGTCGCAGATGCAGAAGATTTACCCTTTCAAGATGAAGAGTTTGATTGTATTTCCATTGCTTTTGGAATCAGAAATGTAACAAATAAAGAAAAAGCTTTAAAAGAATTTAATAGATGCCTGAAATCAGGAGGTAGATTATTAGTCCTAGAGTTTTCTAATCCTGAATACAACTGGCTTTCTGAACTATACGATCTTTACTCCTTCAATCTATTGCCGAAATTAGGTGAGTGGATTGTTGGCGATAGTAAAAGCTATGAATATTTAGCTGAATCGATAAGAATGCATCCCAATCAAGAAGTTTTTTTAGAGATGATGAACACTGCAGGATTTGTAAATACAGAATATCAAAACATGACTGGCGGCATAGTCGCACTTCACATTGGTGAAAAAAACTAATGATGGCTTTCTTACGTTTTTTTTGGATCGCATATCTCTTTTTTAAATATCGTCTAGATGAGCTAATTCCAAAGAACTTCATTCCGGCTTGGTTGTTCTTTTTGTTCAAACTGAATCCTTTTCGACTTATTAAAAATAGTAAAAATTCGGGAGAGCGACTTTCTGAAGCGTTAGAACAGGCAGGGCCAGTTTTTATAAAATTTGGTCAAATTCTATCCACTCGTCCTGATCTGATAAATGATGAAATTATTTCAGAGTTAAAAAAATTCCAAAACAATCTCAAGCCCTTCAACTCTAAGATAGCTAAACAGATCATAGAAACTGATTTGAACCAATCTATTTCAAAAATGTTTAAAAAATTCAAGGACGAACCTCTCGCGGCTGCCTCCATTGCACAAGTGCATGAAGCCGAATTAAAAACAGGCGAAAAAGTGGTAGTCAAAGTTGTCAGGCCTGGCTTAAAAACTCAAATCAAAAAGGATTTAGCGCTTTTAAAAGCACTTGGATTTTTAGCTTCAAAATTTAAAGCAGATGCGCGGCGCTTAAAATTAAAAGAAATGATCGACGAATATGATTTCGTCTTAAATGCTGAGGTTGATCTTAAAAAAGAAGCAGGCAACACGATTCAGACCGCTAATTTTTTTAAAGACAACGAACTTCTATACGTTCCAAAAGCTTATCCAGAATTTTCTGGATCGAAGGTGTTAACTTTAGAAAGAGTGGAAGGTATACCCGTAACCGATTTAGACGAATTAAAAAATAAAAAAGTAAATTTAAAAAAATTATCGGAAAGGGGTGTAAGTATTTTCTTTAAACAACTTTTTGAAGATAACTTTTTTCATGCAGACATGCATCCGGGAAATATTTTTGTTGATGCCTCAGATCCAGAATCGCCTTCTTACGTAGCTGTTGATTATGCAATATGTGGCAGTCTCTCTGAAAAGGAACAGTTACTGATAGGAAAGATGCTCTCAGATATGTTTAGTAAAAATTATTCAGCAGTGGCAAAAACTATGCTGTCAGCTGGCTGGGTGGATTCAAAAACGAGACCGGTTGAATTGGAAGCAACAATCAGGACGGCTCTTGATCCGATATTTGAGAAACCTTTTAGCGAGATAAAATTTGGCGAAATGTTGTTGTATCTTTTTGAAGAAACGAGAATATATAATTTGTCCTTGCCTGCTTCGCTATTGTTATTGCACAAAACTCTTTTAAATATTGAGGGTTTGGGTCGTCAAATTTATCCTGACTTGGATCTTTGGACCACTGCCAAGCCTTTCATCCAACAATGGATAAATAAAAAATACAATCCGGCAAATTTATTTAAAAAATTTAAAGAAGACGTGCCAGGTTTGCTAGAAAAGGCTTACGAATTTCCTGAAAAACTCGAAACTATTTTTGAAAATATTTCAAATTTAGATGAATTTAATGACGAAATGAAGAGTCTTAGAAAAGAAATTAATACGCAAAAAAATTCTATGAATTACATACTTATAGCTTCAGCTGTGATAATTATTTCGGTAATATCAATTTCTTTGAGTTTATGAGCGACCAAGACAATATCTTCGAACGATTGAGTAAAATTTTAAGATCGAGGAAAGAGACATCTGAGGATAATTCTTATACTAGTCAACTCTATAAGGAAGGTATTGAAAAGATAATTGCTAAAATTAAGGAAGAATCAGAAGAATTAATTAAAGCAAGTACCTCTGATAAAAAGGCGATAATTCATGAAGCTGCAGACCTCATCTTTCACGTCATGGTATTATTAGCCTTTAAAGATATCGACCCGAGTGATATTTTAAAAGAATTAGAAAGAAGAGAAGGTGTATCAGGTATAGAGGAAAAATCTAAGAGGTAGAAATGGGATTTGGTGGAATAAGCATTTGGCAACTTTTAATAATTTTAGCAATTATAATTCTTATCTTTGGAACTAAAAGATTTAGAAATATGGGCGGAGATTTGGGTTCGGCCTTTAAAAATTTTAGAAAAGCTGTCAAAGAAGAGCCTAAAGAGGAACAAAAAGAAGACGATTCTCAGTAAATGTTCGACATTGGTTTCTTTGAGATATTAATTATCTGTCTTATTTCCTTAATTATTCTAGGGCCCAAAAGACTTCCAAGCTTTTTTACCTCCCTTGAGGAGCTTTACCTGAAAACAAAAAGCGGCTTGAGAAAACTAAAGCAAGAATTGTATTCTGAAGGCTTTGACGACCAAAACAAAGACGATGACCAAGGAAAATAATTCAATACTCTTCCAATTGGGATTACTGCGGAACCTTTTCTTGAGAGCTTTTGGAATGCTTGCGATTTTCTTTGTCGCATTCACTTTCTTTCAAGATTCAATTTATGTGTTTGTCGCAGACCCCTTGATGCAGTTTTTACCTGAGAATTCTTCAATGATTGCAACTGGCGTTGCCTCACCTTTCATAACACCATTAAAACTAAGTTTTTATGCTGCTTTATTTTTAGCGATGCCTTATTTGATTGTAGAACTATGGAATTTTATTTCGCCTGGTCTTTATCGAAATGAAAGAGTCTTATCAGTTTCTTTGAGCGCCTTTAGTATTATTTTGTTTTATACCGGTATGGCATTTGCTTTTTATCTAGTATTTCCGCTCATTTTTTCTTTTTTTATTCAATCGGCACCTGCTGATGTAGCAGTCATGACAGATATTTCTCAATATCTAGATTTTGTGATTACTTTGTTATTAGCTTTTGGATTTGCTTTTGAAATGCCAATACTTATTATCGCCTTAATTTGGGGGGGATTATCCTCCAGAGAAAGTTTGGCTTCAGCTCGCCCATACGTGATTATCGGATGCTTTGTTATTGGGATGTTGCTCACTCCGCCGGATGTCATTAGTCAAACTCTTTTGGCAATTCCCACCTGGCTTTTATTCGAATTGGGTTTATTCATTTCTAGATTTATAAAGAAATGAATAATGATTCAAGAATGTTACTAGGCTATCTAGGATTTCTTCCTTTTGGCCTGCTTACTATCTCTCCTTGGATTATCGGCGAATCCTTTACCAATCAAGCTTACTTCTTACTAACAGTCTATGGCGCAATCATTATTTCATTTTTAGCAGGCATGAGTTGGGGGTGGAATATCTCTAGTCAGAAAAATCTATTTATTGGAATTTTATTTTCTTTGATTGGGTTTTTTACAATTATTATTGGTTACTTTTTTTTAAAAATAGCTTTAATAATTTTTGCAATTACTTTTCCATTATTCTATATTTTTGAAAAACAGGCCAATGAATTTATGAGCGATGAATCTTACTTAAAATTAAGAAGAAATTTAACTTCTGCAGTTTCAGGATGTTTTTTGCTTAGTTTTATTACCACATTATAAAAATGATAAGAATTATACTTTTTGCTGCCCTAGCCTTAATTGCGTTTTTGATAATCGGAAACATTTTATCGAATAGAAACCAAAATGGATCAAAAATTTTAAGTTATTTATTAGCAATACTTTTCGTCGTAGCAATTGCAGGTTTTGCGATTTGGCTTTTGCCTCGCTTAGGCGTAAATCTATCAGGATTCCTGCAAAGGCTTTTGCCTTTGATAAACACCGTTCGAAGTTTTTTACCTTTCTAAATCTCTAGTCCACTTTCCAAGTGCAGCTAATTTGTTCATTTCTGCGCGATGAGAAAAAGCTTCTTGAGCTGCTAGGGTATTTTCATTAGAACCCAACCAAGCTTTCAGAGCGGCTTGCTGCAAAGCACGCCCGTAAGAAAAAGTAAGTTTCCAAGGATTGCCTCCTTTCTTATTAAGCGCATCTAAATTAGCTGTCGCATCAATATCCGATTGTCCTCCAGATAAAAAAGCTATCCCAGGAAGTTCTGGCGGAACATTTTCAAGAAGACATTTCATGGTTAGATCAGCAACCTCAGAGTGCGAGAGTTGCGCGGGTGAATCTTGACCAGCAAGGATCATGTTAGGTTTTAAAATTGTGCCTTTGATATTTACCTCGTTAGCGCTTAGATTTGAAAACAGAGAGTTTAAGCATTTTGAAGTTGCGTCATAACAGGATTCTGCTGAATGTTCACCATCCATTAACACCTCTGGTTCGACGATGGGAACCATATTGTGATCTTGAACTATCCTGGCATAGTTGGCTAAGGCTTGCATGTTTGCATCTATGCATTCTTGGCTCGGCATGTCGTTACTGATTTTCATTACCGCTCGCCACTTTGTAAACTTCGCACCAAGATCTTCGTATTCAGAGCATCGCTTTTCTAAACCATCTAATCCACCGGTCAAAACTTCTTCTGAATCGTTGATTGGAGAAACTCCTTTATCTACTTTTATTCCAGGCAGGGCTCCAGTTTTTGAAATTACTTCTTTTAAAAAAGTCCCATCTGCAGCTGACTGTCTTAGAGTTTCATCAAATAATATTACTCCGCTAATATTTTCATTCATGCCAGAAGCACGGAACAATAATTCTCGATAATCGCGTCTAGAATTTTCAGTAGATTCTGTATTGATGGCATCAAAACGTTTGCCGATGGTAGGAGTGCTTTCGTCGGCCGCTAAAAACCCTTTACCATCAGCTACTAAATAATTTGCAATTTCTTCTATGTTTGTAAAATTCATATCATGCCCCTAAATTTTTTTGATTAATTATTTCTAAACTGGGAAGTGAGCCAAGCTCAATGTATTCCAAAAAAGCACCGCCTCCGGTAGAGGCATAATCCACTGAGTCCATCATTTTAATTTTTGAAAATGCTGCCAATGTTTCTCCACCACCGATTATTGTCATTGCATTAGATTCAGCAACTTTTTTTGCTATGCCTTCAGTTCCTTTTGAGAAGCGATCGTCCTCAAATTTACCCAACGGACCATTCCAAACAATCGTATTGGCTTCGTCAATGTACTGACTAAAAGCTTCAACAGATTGTTGTCCCACGTCTAAAATCACGTCTTCATCGGATAACTCATTCACACTTTTTTCTCTAGCTTCAGAACCATTACTAGTAACAACAAAAGTAGGAATAACAATTTGAGGGTGTTCGATAATTTTTTTTGCTACTTCTAAGTAACTTGGTTCGAAGAGAGATTTGCCGATATTTTTTCCTTGTGCTGCGTAACAAGTATTTGCTAGAGCCCCTCCTACTATCAACCAATCGCAATGATTAGTAAGTGACTCAATCACATTGATTTTAGTAGAAATTTTAGATCCACCAATTATTCCCAAAAGAGGTTTTTCTGGAGAAATAACAATTTTTTTTAAAGCATCTATCTCTTCCTCAATCAACAATCCAAAACATGCTTCTTCAATGTAGTTGACTATTCCAAATGTTGAGGCCTGTTTTCGATGCGCCGTTCCGAATGCATCCATGATAAAAATATCTCCTAACTGACTTAATGCGACCGATAATTCATCCTCGTTATTTTTTTCGCCCTCAAAAGATCTAATATTTTCAAGCATGCACAAATTTTTAGATTCTTTTAACTCTTCTAGCGATTTTACAAGTGTCACTTCTTTATCCAGAAGTTCGCTAAGTCTCTTTGCAATTGGCGCTAAAGTAAATTCACTTGCAATAACTTCTCCTTCCTCTGGCCTGCCTAGATGAGAAAGAATCTTTAAATTATTAGTTTTGGATAAAATGTATTCGATTGTCGGAATAGATCTAACTAGCCGTTCGTCGTCCAGTAAAGTTTCGCCTTCTAGTGGCACGTTGTAATCAACTCGTAATACGACGGCCTTATCGTCTAAATTTTTTGAAGAAAGAAAACTTTTCTCAAAGTTCATTTTTTTAAAAGCTCTTTTGCTTTGCTGACAACATTTGTAATTGTGAATCCAAAATGCTCTAAAAGATCTGCCAATGGGGCAGATTCACCATAGGTGTCCATGCCTAAAACTAAGTCTCCTTGATTTAGGTATTTATGCCAGAAATCAGCTTGCCCAGCTTCAATTGCCAATTTAGGACCATCTCCTAAAACTTCAAATTTGTATTCGTCGCTTTGTAAATCGAACAATTCCGTGCAAGGAATAGAAACAACTTTTATCGATAAACTATCTTCCGCTAGAATTTCCGCTGCATCGACTGCTAAACCAACTTCTGAGCCACTTGCGATAATGGTTAAATCTTCTTGATCTGCCTCTTTCAAAACGTACCCTCCTTTTGCAATGGCTCCAACATCGTTTCTAGTTTGAGGTGGCAAATTTTGACGAGACAAAATCAGCGCATGTGGATTAGTTTTAGATTTCAGAGCATGTTGCCATGCGAAGGTAGTTTCCACTCCATCACAAGGCCTCCAAGTAAAAACTCCAGGGGTAGCTCTCAACATAGTAATGTGTTCTACCGGTTGGTGAGTTGGACCGTCTTCACCGACTCCAATTGAATCATGTGTATAAACATAAATCACAGGCAGCTTCATTAAAGCAGACATCCTGACTGCGTTTCTTGCGTAATCAAGAAAAGTTAAAAAAGTACCGCCGTATGGCCTTATTGCCCCATGCAATATCATGCCATTCATTATGGCTGACATTCCAAATTCACGAACACCGTAATTCAAGTAGTTACCTCCTGAATCTGGAGTTAAAACTGAAGAGCCTTTCCATTCCGTGTTATTTGACGGTGACAAATCGGCTGAACCTCCAACCAATTCAGGCAAAATCGGACCAAGAGCGTCGAGACAAATGCCAGAGCATTTTCGACTTGCGTGACTGGTCCCATCGGCTTCGAATTCTTTTATGAGATTTTCTAAAACGGAATCTAACTCCTTGGGCAGGTCTCCTTTGACTAAACGATTAAAAGTCTCAAATTCATCAGTAAATTTTGCTTCGTAAGTTCTTGCCAAAAGATCCCAATCGCTTTCATATTTTTTTCCTGAATCTTCTTGATTCCAACCCCTATAAGCTTCCTCGGGAATTTCAAAAGGCTCATGATTCCAATTAATATTTTTTCTAGTAAGAAGAACTTCTTCTTCACCCAAAGCTGCACCATGAACTCCAGAGGTACCGGCTTTGTTTGGCGAACCTTTGCCAATGATTGTCTTGCAACAGATTAGGCTGGGTTTATCTGATTGCTTAGCCTCTTCAATTGCAGCATCAATTTCTGCTTCATTGTGTCCATCCACTTTAGAGATGACATGCCAACCGTAACTTTCAAATCTCTTAGCAGTGTCGTCCGTAAACCACCCAGAGACCTCTCCGTCAATACTAATGTCGTTATCGTCGTATAAAACAATCAACTTTTCTAATTTATGCGTGCCAGCATAAGAACAGGCCTCGTGTGAAATTCCTTCCATCAGATCACCATCGCCACAAAAGACGTAAGTGTGATGATTAACCAATTGATGGTCTGGTTTATTAAATTTGTGAGCAAGAATTTTTTCCGCTAGCGCCATGCCTACTGCATTCGCAAGCCCTTGGCCAAGCGGTCCGGTAGTAGTTTCGACTCCGGGCGTTACATCGCATTCAGGGTGCCCTGGAGTTTTTGAGCCTAATTTTCTAAAGTTTTTTAATTCTTCTAAAGGTAAATCGTATCCAGTTAAATGTAACAAAGAATAAAGCAACATTGAGCCGTGACCGTTTGAAAGAACAAATCGGTCTCTGTTAAACCAATCAGGATTTTTTGGATTGTGCTTTAAATGTTTGGTCCATAAGACCAATGCAATTTCAGCCATACCCATTGGCATCCCAGGGTGCCCACATTTCGCAGCTTGGACAGCGTCCATTGAAAGTGCCCTTACGGCATTGGCTAAATTTACTTTATCGGACATGAATCAAAGTCGTATTTTCTATTAAAAAAAGAGAATATCATAGTAGAATCCTGATTCACTTTTTAAATTAAATGTCCGAATACAAAACTTTCACTTCTGAATCTGTCTCTGAAGGTCACCCAGACAAATTAGCCGATCAAATATCTGACGCCATCTTGGATGCTTTTCTCTCAGATGATTCGGAATCGAGAGTTGCCTGCGAAACTTTGGTGAAAACCGACTTGGTAGTTATTGCTGGAGAAATTACATCCAACGCAAAACCCGATCTTGAAAAAGTTGTCAGAAAGGTTATCAATGAAGTTGGATACGACAATGACGATCTAGGTTTTAATGGTTCGACCGTTGAAATCATCAACGCCATTGGCATGCAATCCAATGACATTGCACAAGGCGTGAATGAAGGTACTGGCACCGATACCGATCAAGGCGCAGGCGATCAAGGTCTGATGTTCGGTTACGCAACCAATGAAACTGAGGTATTAATGCCGGCACCCATTACTTTTTCGCACCTGTTAGTTAAAAAACAAGCCGAGGTAAGAAAAGCAAAGATTCTTCCATGGCTCCGACCTGATGCAAAAAGTCAATTAAGTTTTGTTTACGATGATTCTGGAAAACCTTCTCATCTATCTGCTGTTGTTTTATCAACTCAACATGACGAAGACGTAACTCCTGAAGATTTAGAAGAAGGCGTTAGAGAAGAAATTATCAAGCAAGTTATCCCTTCGAATTGGCTCTCTCCTGAAACTAAAATTTATATCAATCCCACTAGAAGATGGGTGACTGACTTCCACTCCTTCAGTAATGATTAGACCAACTTCACCAGCGGCTCGACGTTGATAATAATCTCTTACGTTATCTCCAGGTATGCCATCAGGAGATTTACTTCGTGTCATTGGGGCCATGGCAAAACGATTTGGAATTGTGAGTTTGTTTACGGTAATGGGTTTAAAAAAGGCGTCCATGATTAAATTTTTAAAGTTATTTTAGCCTTATCGATTTGTTTTTTCACCTGTGAGGGTGCGGTTCCGCCAATACTTGATTTGGCTACAATCGAAGACATTGGATCTAAGTATTTATAAACGTCTTTTTCTATTTTCGGGGACAATTTTTTAAATTCTTTTAAAGATAATTCTTCAAGCAGTGCATCTTTTTTCTCTGCCAACTGAACCGCTTTGCCAGTAATGGCATGAGCCGATCGAAACGGAATTCCCTTAAGAACTAAATATTCTGCCAGATCGGTAGCACAAATATGTCCGTCGTAGACATCGTTTAACATTTCATCGGAGTTAAATTTAGCTCCCGCCACCATGGCGGAAGTAATGTCAATGGCTTGCAGGATATAGTCGATGGATTGAAAAAGCGGCTTTTTATCTTCTTGGTTATCTCGGTTATAAGCTAGCGGTTGATTTTTTACCAAACTTAAAAGCGCCATAAGATTTCCAATGGTTTGCGCTGCACCGCCCCGAACCAATTCAGCCATGTCAGGATTTCTTTTTTGCGGCATGATCGAAGAGCCCGTGCAAAGCTCTTCTGGTAATTCCAAATAATTGAATTGAGTCGAAGACCAGATAATAAATTCTTCAGAAATTCTCGATAGATGCACCGCCGTCAGACTAATGTTGAATAACATTTCTGCAATAAAGTCTCTGTCACTCACCGCATCGATTGAATTTTGTGTAATTTCTTTAAA